>JABFSB010000199.1 GCA_013140875.1 Acidobacteriota bacterium | reverse complement strand
GTAAATACGCTTTACTTTCTGCTTTTCGCGAAGCTGTTCGCCGTAACCCTGCACCATCTTGCGCCTGGCCGCACCGTGCTGTCCCGGCGGGTTGGTCCCGCGTTTTTCGATCGCGCACGACGGCTTAAAACACCGGTCGCCCTTCAAAAATAACTTTCCGCCTTCGCGGCGGCACAACCGGCACACCGCATCTCTATATCTAGCCATTCATTTGCCTCCGAGGTGATTTGCGATTTGCGAATTTCGATTTGCGATTTGTTATCGCAATCGCCCGCAAGCCGCAGACACTCTATTTAATCGGAAAAGTTTACGAGAGCTCCCATAATGGCCTCACTCCCTTCATCCTTTCGATAGTCGACAAAAAATCCATAACTGCGACCGCGAATCCATTCGCAAATCGCAATTCGCAAATCCCAATCAAACGCGTCTGCGTTTCGGCGGCCTGCAGCCGTTATGCGGGATCGGCGTCGTATCGAGGATCGAGTTCACGCGAATGCCGGCCTGTGCGACCGCGCGGATCGCCGATTCACGACCGCCGCCCGGGCCTTTCACACGGACCTCGACTTCACGCATTCCGGCCTCGACCGCCTTGCGGGCCGCCTCACCGGCAGCCTGCTGAGCAGCGAACGGCGTGCCCTTGCGCGAACCGCGGAATCCTCTCGCACCCGACGACGACTGGGCCACCAAATTGCCCTGCGTATCGGTGATAGAGATGAGCGTGTTATTAAAAGAAGCCGCGATGTGAACAATTCCCATCGGGATATTCTTCCGCTCTTTCTTCTTAAAAGTCTTCTTCTTTGCTGGTGCTTTTGCCATGTTCTTATTTTTTCATCGAATCATTTTTTAATTGATTCATTTTGAAACCCTGAAATGGATCAATGACTCAATGAAACAATCCCACAATTCCTACTTCTTCCCTGGAGCCTTCTTCTTCGCAACGGCGGCTTTACGCGGGCCTTTGCGGGTGCGTGCGTTGGTCGATGTTCGCTGGCCGCGGACCGGCAAACTGCGGCGATGACGCAGGCCGCGATAGCAGCCGATGTCCATGAGGCGCTTAATGTCCATCTGGATACGCTTGCGCAGGTCGCCTTCGATATCGCCTTGTGCGTCCAGAATGGTGCGAATCTTGTTCAGTTCGTCTTCGCTCAGATCCTTGATCTTTGCGTGAATGCTGATATTCGCTTCACCCAAAACAGCCGTCGCGCGCGATTTGCCGACGCCGTAAATATACGTCAAACCGATTTGTGCCCTCTTGTTGGGCGGTAGATCAACACCTGCTACTCGTGCCATATTCTTTTATTTTCGATGCCGATTTGCGCATTTCAAATGAAAGCCGAAAGCAATCGCAAATCGGCATTCGCAAATCACAAATTTCTTTATCCCTGCCTCTGTTTATGCTTAGGATTTTCGCAAATCACGCGGACGATCCCCTTTCGGTGGATCACCTTGCACTTGTCGCACATCTTTTTTACCGAAGGACGAACTTTCATAACTTCCTCTAGTTTGGAGTTCCCGCTTTAGCGGGCCAGCCGCCTAAAGGCGGAACTCCGAGCCTTACTTATACCGATAAGTTATCCGCCCACGCTTTAAATCGTACGGCGATAACTCTACCAAAACCTTATCTCCCGGCAGGATGCGGATGAAGTTCTTACGCATTTTGCCCGAAATGTGGGCCAGAACTTCGTGTTCGTTACCGTCGATCGAAACTTTAAACATTGCGTTCGGCAACGTCTCAAGCACGGTCGCGGTAACTTCTATCGCTTCCTCTTTTGCCATAGTCAAATCAGCCAACTCTTCGTTTAGTTGGACAAACCATTAGTTTATCGCGAAATAGGTCTACTTTCAAGTCGCCCATCCCAAGTTGCAAAGGTCCCGAAAAGCCCCTGCTTACGCGCGGGCTTCCGCAAACGTCTCGGCCTGGCCCGCGGGCGGTTCTTTCTTCTGCTCCTTAGTCAGCGTCAGGATCTCAGGTCCGTCGGGCGTTACGGCTAAGGTGTGTTCGGCGTGGGCCGACGCCTTTCCGTCCTTGGTCACAACGGTCCACTTGTCCTCAAGCGTCTTCGTTTCCGCGGTTCCAAGATTCAACATCGGCTCGATCGCAAAGCAATATCCGGCCCTGATCTTTTCTTTGGTCCCCTCACGGCCGTAATTCGGGATCTGCGGAGCCTCATGCATCTTTCGCCCGATGCCGTGACCGGTGTAGTCACGAACGATCCCATATCCGTGTTTTTCCGCATGCTGCTGGATCGCCGAGCTTATATCGCCGACCCGGCCATTCACCCGCGACCGCTCGATACCAAGGTGCAGACACTCTTCGGTCACCTTGATCAACCGTTTCAATTCGTCCGTTATCTCGCCAACCGGCAGCGTCATGGCAGTATCGCCGACGAATCCGTCCAGGGTGCAGGCCATATCGAGCGAGATAATGTCGCCCTCGGCCAACGGTCGGTCGGTCGAAAATCCGTGGACGATCTGGTCGTTTACGGAGGCACAGATCGCAAACGGAAACGGCACCATGCCGTGCGGTTTATATCCGATAAAAGTCGGTATCGAACCGGCATCACGCATCATTTTTTCTGCGGCGGAGTTCAATTCCAGCGTCGAAATCCCCGGCTTGACCATCCCGCGCAAAGCTTCACGCACCTCGGCGATAAGCTCGCCGACGGCACGCATTTTTTCAAGGTCTTTTTGCGATTTTGCGATGATCATTCTTTTACCGAAAAACAACCGACTCAGCCCGCTGATAACTCCGCCGATTACCGAGTTTCTGATCATTCAAAAACGACCCAAAGTTATCAGAAAAAAATGATTGACCAATAGCCCATAGCTAATACCTATCAGGCCAATCTCAAAACCGACTTTCAAAAATAAACCGACCAAACCTACAAGACCGCTTGAAGTTTTGAATAAATTTCCTCGACCTCACCGGTCCCGTCGATCTTCGTCAGCCGCCCCGACTTTGCATAATAATCGAGAAGCGGCCTGGTCAATTCTTCATAAGTTTCAAGCCGCACTCGAACCTTGTCTTCGATATCGTCGGCACGCTGATCGAGTTTCACTTCCGGATGCGCGTCACAGAACCCGTCAACCTTCGGCGGCTTTGAATAAATATTATATATCTCGCCGCAAACCGGACAGCTTCGGCGTCCGGTCAACCGCTTCATCAATTCGTCTTTCGGAAGGTCGACCTCAATCGCCTGAATTTCTTTGCCCTGCTCTTTCGCAAGTTCTTCAAGCTGCTCGGCCTGCACAGCTGTCCGCGGATAGCCGTCGAGAACGTATGTTCCCGCGATGTCGGGCTTCGACGTTCGCTCACGGACGATCTTATAGGTCAGATCATCTGAAATCAGCTTTCCCGAAGCCATTATTTCCTGCACTTCAAGCGCCAGCGGCGTGTCCAGCGTTTTCATTTCGCGGAACATATCTCCGGTCGAAATTTGCGGAATGCCGCGACGCTCCTGCAGAAGTCTCGCCTGCGTTCCTTTCCCGGCGCCGGGCGCTCCGATCAATACGATTATCTTGCTCATCAACTATTTGCCACAGAGGCCACAGGGAACACCGAGAAAAGAGACGTTTTTCTCTGAGTTCTCCGTGACCTCTGTGGCTAATTTTTCTAACTTCGCCGTCCGCGCAATCTCGAACCCGCACCAAGAAAGCCCTCGTAATTTCTCATCACGAGCTGGGCCTCGATCTGTGCGACGGTGTCCATTGCAACACCGACCAGGATAAGCAGCGAGGTGCCGCCGAAATCAAATTGATAACCAAGTCCTGTCGGGATCCA
>JABFSB010000210.1 GCA_013140875.1 Acidobacteriota bacterium | reverse complement strand
CGTCGTGGACCATAAGAGCAATCCTCAATTATAGATGAGGCCGCTCCCGAAACGGATTAAATTCTTGTTACGGAAATGTTACAGGAACAGGCGGCGGAGATGAAGCCGACTTGTGTCTCTTACTTTGTGGTCTTTGTGCAAACCTTTGTGTTCTTTGTGTTTAAGAAATCAGTCAAACACAAAGCACACAAAAGAAAAAGACACGAAGTTCACAAAGTCAGCCTTGCACTACTTAACGATTTTTACCTTTGTTCCGGTCGGGATCGCTGCGAAAAGCTCGGTCATCTCCTCATTCTGAAGGGCGATGCAGCCGTCGGTCCAATCGTTGGCGGTGCCGCCGCCGTGGATGTATATCTCGCCGCCTAAGGCAGTTTTCTGCGGGGGCATTCTGCGTTCGTCGATGGCTTTAACGATCTGGTCGCGTTCGTCTATAGAGATCAAACCGCCGGCGAAACCGCGTGAAGCATCGTCTTTGGCCGGATAACTCAAGCCCAACGAAAGGTGAAAACGGCTTTCAGGGTTTTTTGTAAAAACGTAGAACTCGCCTTCGGGCGTACGTCCGTCGCCCTCGACTTCCTTGTCCATGTCCGGCGAAAACCCGAGCACCATATCGAACGTGCGGACCAGCTTGTCGCCGTCATAGACTTCGAGGACGCGTGCCGATTTTCTTATCGTGATGCTGGGATTCTTAAGGTCGGTGAGCTTGGTTTTCTGCATTTTCGAAGATGTGATCTGCATAAAGGCGGCCGTCGCACAAACCGCTGTCACAACCACCGCGAACACTATGATAAAACTTTTCCGGCTCATCCCTTAACTCCTCATTCGTGCATTAGTGGCAGTAATCAGCCACGAATGCACGAATCACTTAACAGCAGAAACCAGCTTTGCCCTTTCCCGCAATGATCTGGCGTCCTCGGCACGGCCATTCTTTTCCCAAAATGCGGCCAGTTTCTCGTACCGCTCGACCGGATCGTACTTCATCGCCCACGCCAGTTTTGCCATGCACTCCGGACAATCGTCCAATGGCCTGCGGTCAGTTTCTGCCAAGTGATTCGTCCCGGACATCAGGCATTCGTACTTCGTGCAGTGCTTCATCGAGAACATATGCCCGGTCTCGTGCATCGCAACTTTTAAGGTCCGATCGAGCAGCAAATTGAACTCGGTCTTACGCGTGGGATTTGTAAATTGATAAAGCGACCAAACGCCGACGCGTTCCGAAAACGTAGCCTGCCCGAATACGAACGCCCAAGTATCGCCGGGATATAGATCGTAGTTCGTGAACGCGATCAACGCGGCCGCATCTTTCGGCAGAATTTTCGGCAGAACATCTTCCAAAAAATAGCTTGTCCTGATCTGAAGATTGTTTCGATACTCGACAAACCGTTTCTTATCTTTTGGCGCATTTCCGAGTTGCTTGTCGGCGTTCAATTTCACCGGCAGGTTATAAAACGCCCGCATGTAATCGGCCGTCAATCTGATCGCTTGACGCTGATCGGAATTAAATGTGCCGATCGGTTGAATATAAATGGTACGCCGCTCTTCGGTCGGCAACGTGGGATTCGCAGCAAGATACTCTTCGAAAGTCTCGCCCGATTCTTTTTGCGTGTCCAGCCAATCGCCTTCGTAAACCTTCATCGGTTTGAAGAAGCGGGCAACAACGTCTTTCTGTTTGTTCAGGACCTCGATCCGATCGTCTTTTTTGGCCGTCGAGTTCGCCGTCGGCATTTCATCGGACGAACAGCCGAACGCCAGCAACACGACCGCAATGAGGGCGAATTTCATAGTGGCTTAGACCAATTTTGCAGTCATTTGTTCCGGACGTGTGATGGAAATTTTTCGCGGATCGTCGCCGTCGCCTTCGATCACGATATCGAAAACGCGGGCGTTTAGGTTCTTGCCGCCCAGCCGCTCGGCCCATTCGATGATGACAATGGCTTGCTGATCTTCCAATATCTCATCCAACCCGACCGCAAACGCTGCGTCCGATCCTTCACTGATCCGCCAAAGGTCGATGTGATAAATGTTGTGCTCGGCTGTCTTGTATAGGTTTACGAGCGAAAAGCTCGGGCTGGTCACTTCATCGACATCATAACCAAGAGCGTGGACGATGCCCTTGGTCAATAGCGTCTTCCCCGCACCGAGCCCGCCGCGCATCAGCACAACATCGCCGCCGCGAAGTTCACCCGCGAGCCGCTCGCCAATCGCAAAGGTCTCGTCCGGATCGCTCGAGTTGATGTTCTCTTGAAGCATTACTTTAACAGGATATACAGGATGAGCAGAACCTTTTTGCCGCCGGTTTGTAAAGGTCTGCGCGTGAAAAGCGAGTGCGGTTTAAAAATGAAAGAAACTCCATCCTGCTCATCCTGTCCATCCTGTTAAAAGCTCATTCTATCGGCAAACCGATCTGCGTAAACCAAGACAGCTTGTCCCAATACCCGCGCTGGAGAACGATCTTTCCGTCCTTGAAGTTGAAAAATCCGCAACCGCGAATTTCGAACGATTTTCCGGTCGGCTGATTCCCATAGAACTCACCCGAAAAGGTTCCGCCGCCGACCCATTCCCATGCCGCCCAATCGTCGTCGCCGATCAAATTCTCAACCCGCGACCAGGCGTCCGGAAACCCTTTGAAAAATTCCCTCGTGTCGGCCTCGATCCTCTCTCTCCCGACCGCCGGCTCACCCGCCGCAATCTGAAAATTCACCGCATCATCCGCGTAACAAGCCACAACGCGTTCGATATCACACGCTTGAAACGCCGAGATCCAATTTTCTAAAAGCAGCTTTGAATCCATTTTCCCAATTCTGGCTGATAGCTATTAGCTAACAGCTATCAGCTATTTTTCTAACTCAACTTGCGCGAACGCCGCCGATTTTTGTTCTGGCCGATAGCTATTAGCTGACAGCTATCGGCTATTTTTCTAACTCAACTTGCGGGAACGCCGCCGATTTTTATTCTGGCTGACAGCTATTAGCCAACAGCTATCAGCTATTTTTCTAACTCACATTGTGCGAACGCCTCCGTCAGGCATTCCCTTACGTCGGAAGCCGTCATCACGCGCTTGCCGTATTTCTTTTCGGCGATATCGCCCGCCAGCCCGGCGAGATAGACGGCCGCAACCACTGTTTCGAACATATTTACGTTCATCGCAGCCGCCTGTGCGGCAAAGCCCGCGATAATTCCGGTCAGCGTGTCGCCGTTCCCTGCTTTGCCGAGGCCGGAGTTTCCGGTTGGATTAACAACTACCTTGCCACCCGGCTCGCCGATCAGGACGCGTGCGCCTTTTAGCACGAGGATCACGTTGTGCTTTTGAGCGAATTCACGGACTGACGCGACGCGATCATTGACGGCATCCTTGTCCTCCAAACCTAGAAGCCTGAGAAACTCACCCTCATGCGGCGTCAAGATCAACGGCGCGTCACTCTCGCCTTTCGCCGCTTCGCCGGCGAAAGGCGAGAGAAGGTTAAGCGCGTCCGCATCGACGATGGTCGGCTGTCGACGATTTTCGACAACTTTCTTAACAAAATCCCGCGTGCTCTCGTCCCGCGAAAGTCCGCACCCAATGGCAACCGCATCGGCCTTTTCAAGCAGATCGCCGACCTCACCAAAGGCGTCAACCGACACGGCCCCATTTTCCGTTTCCGCCACGCCCCGGACCATCACCTCCGGCAAAACCCTCGCCGCAACCGAGTCTTTGGATGACATAGGCGTCGCCAACGTAACCAACCCAACGCCAGAACGCATCGCCGCATTCCCCGCCAAAACCGCCGCCCCGGAATAATCTTCGGA
>JABFSB010000419.1 GCA_013140875.1 Acidobacteriota bacterium | reverse complement strand
CTTTTTGGATGTCGAAATGGCCGACGCGGTGTTAGCCAACCGATCGCCCCTCACCGTCGCACACCCGCATCTTGCATTAACCAACCGCGCCTTCGAAAGCACACAAGTCTCGCGGATGCAGAATACTCCGGTGGGTCAGGATGAGTTGATTGCGTTGGAAAAATGGAGAAACGATCCCGACCAAGAAGTTTCCGACCGTTCAGTTAGATTGCTGATGGGACTTCGTTAAGTTTACAGATGCAGAAAGCCCGAAACGGAGTAAGGGCGATATGCGCGACGTTGAGTACATCGCTCTTACTATGTGCGGGCTTTCGCATTTCTCGTATATAGATTGCCTTACTCCAATCTCCGTCACTTGTTCGACTCCGGGCGGCCTGTCTCATACATAAAATTCTTGACAATGTATGCGACACCAGAGTAACATCCTTTCGTCGCCGAGGTTCTTTGATATTACAGGTTTTCTGTCTTGCCAGGAATCGTAGTGAGACGATAGAAAAAAAGCCAAAAAGGCCGATTTTTGTTCCAACGTGTTCCGCGTGTTCCGTCACGGCGGAACGGAACAAAATTCGCGGAATTCGCAAAAACCTCGATTCTTGGGCCACCCCGCGCCACCTGCGCCGGCACATGCGGCGCGGCGCAAAAATGGGCTTTTTCGGCCATCGAAACCGTCAAGCCTGTTATCAACGCATGATTTTGGCGATTTTTACGGATGTTTCGGGTAAGTAGAAAGAAAGCGGGTTTACGTAAACCTCAATCCAGTTTGCGCCGCTTTAGCTCTTTTGCTATCAGTTCGAGTTCCCGGCTTACTTGTCCGGCGGCGGAGGAATTTTCTTCGGCACGGCGGATCAAATACGGTATCGCATCTTTCACCGGGCCGTACGGAACATACTTGGAAACGTTGTATCCGTTCTTTGCCAGCACGTAGGAAAGATTGTCGCTCATGCCGTAAAGCTGAGAATAATTAATGTGTTTGTGGTCGGGCGGCAGGCCGCGATCGTGCATCTTTTTGGCGAGATAATGCGTGCTTTTTTCGTTGTGAGTTCCGGCGACGAAAGCTATGTCGTCGATGTGGTCGAGGCAGTAATCGACCGCTGAATTATAATCGCGGTCGGTCGATTGTTTGTCCGGGTGGATCGGCGAAGGATAGCCCTGGTCCGCCGCCCGCGCCCGTTCTTTTTCCATATAAGCTCCGCGGACCAATTTGACACCGAGGACATAACCGTCTGCTTTTGCCTGTCGTCGCGCTTCGCGCAAAAACTGCAGGCGATCGGTCCGGTAAAGCTGCACCGTGTTGAAAATGATCGGCGATTCGAGGTTATATCGCTCCATCATCGCTGTGGCGAGGCGGTCGATCGCGTCTTGTATCCACGATTCTTCGGCGTCGATGAAAACCGGCTGGCCGATCGAATACGCGTACTCGCAGATCTCGTTGACGCGGGTCGTGAGATGCTCACATTTCGTCTGGCTTTTTGCGTCAAGCTTCTTTTTGCCGCTGAGACGCTCCAATGTACCGAGCGGCGCGATGCCGGTAACTTTGAATACGGCAAAAGGAATGTTCGGATCGTCCTTGGCCCGCTTTATCGTGCGGATGATCTCGTCTTTTGTACGATCGAAATCCGCCTCGGACGATTTTCCTTCGATTGAATAATCGAGGATCGCTCCGATTCCGGCACTGCCGAGCCTTTGAACGGCCGACTCGCATTCCGCGATCGTCTCGCCGCCGCAGAACTGCTCGAAAATAGTCGATTTGATAATGCCCTCGACCGGCAAACCGAGCGAAAGCGCAAACTGAGCAGACCGCGTCCCGATCGCGTTCAGAAACGGCGAGTTCAGCAATCTGAAGATGCGATACTTTTCCCTGAGTTCGGCGTCGGATTTATCGGCAAAGGCGATGGCCGTGTCCTGGAAGTCCAGCTTGAAATCGCTCATAAAGGCGAGATTCTAACATATTGGCCACAGAGAGCACAGAGAGCACAGAGAGCGGAAGGCACGCCCCCTTCAGGTATGAATTGTGCCGACGCTAGTTTTCCCGTATCATTTCTATTTCCTCAGAACCCTCTGTGTGCTCTGTGGCTAAACGATTTTATGAGTAAAGCACTTCCGAAAAGATCGGAGAACTATTCCGAATGGTATAACGAGATCGTAAAGCGGGCCGACCTGGCCGAAAACTCAGCCGTGCGCGGATGCATGGTCATCAAGCCGTACGGCTACGCGATCTGGGAAAAAATGCAGCGGGCCCTTGACGATATGTTCAAGGCGACCGGGCACCAGAATGCTTATTTTCCGCTCTTTGTGCCGAAATCGTTTCTCGAAAAAGAAGAAGAGCACGCCGAAGGTTTTGCGAAAGAGTGTGCCGTCGTCACGCATTACCGATTAAAAGCCAATCCCGATGGCAAAGGTTTGATCGTCGATCCGAACGCGAAACTTGAGGAAGAGTTGATCGTGCGTCCGACATCTGAAGCCGTCATTTGGAACACCTATAAAAACTGGATCCAATCATGGCGCGATCTGCCGCTGCTAATAAATCAGTGGTGCAATATCGTGCGATGGGAAATGCGCACCAGACTTTTTCTCCGAACGACAGAATTTCTTTGGCAGGAAGGCCACACGGCTCATGCAACCGAAAACGAAGCGATTGAAGAAGCCGAGCGCATGCTCGAAGTCTATGCGACCTTTGCCGAGAATTGGATCGGTTTGCCGGTAATTCTTGGATTAAAAACACCGAACGAGCGGTTCGCCGGCGCGATCGAAACATATTGTATCGAGGCAATGATGCAGGACGGCAAGGCCTTGCAGGCCGGCACCTCACATTTTCTCGGACAGAATTTTGCCAAGGCTTTTGACGTAAAATTCGTTAATAAGGAAAACCAGCTCGAATTCGCCTGGGCTACATCGTGGGGCGTAACGACGCGAATGATCGGTGCGTTAATCATGGCTCATTCTGATGATAACGGGCTGGTTCTTCCGCCCAAACTGGCGCCGGTTCAGGTCGTAATCATCCCGATTTACAAAACTCCCGAAGATCTCGCGACGATCAGTGAAAAGGTGAATCCTCTATTTGAAGAATTGAAGGCTGCGGGTATTTCAGTAAAATACGACGACAGCGAACATCAGCGTTCGGGCTGGAAGTTCGCGGAATACGAGCTGCGAGGTGTGCCGGTCCGCCTTGGCATCGGTATGCGCGATCTTGAGAACGGAACGGTCGAGGTTGCGCGCCGGGACACGCTGTCTAAAGAATCAAAGCCCATCGACGGCATCGTTCAGCACGTCAGACTGCTGCTCGATGAAATTCAGGAGAACATCTACAACAAAGCCCTGAAATTCCGCGAAGAGAACACTTTCATGGTCGACACATGGGACCAGTTCAAGGAACAGATCGAAAAGGGTGGCTTTCTAATGGCCCACTGGGACGGCACCGCCGAAACCGAAGCCGCCATCAAAGAAGAAACCAAAGCGACGATAAGATGCATTCCTCTTCTTTCCGCCGAGATGGCTGGAAAATGCGTTTATTCCGGAAAGGATTCGGCAAAGCGCGTAGTATTCGCCCGGGCTTACTAACTCTGCGCTCTCTGCGTTCCCTCTCCGGCCTCTGCGTTTACCTTTGCGTTTACAAAGAGACCGCGAGATGTCCCGCAAGGTCGCAAATTTAGCGCTCGGTGTCGGAGAAATTACTGAATAAAACCGTGCGTGCGCAAGAACGGCTGACATTGGTTCCAAACCTGACTCGACACGGCGGCGTCTCCGGCAAAAGTGATTCTCGTCATTCCGTCGGGAAAGCCTTCGTCTATCAGGTCGGTTGGTCTCTGGCCGGGGCCAAGCGTCCACGGGCAGCCGCCCATTCCGCCGTGGGTGCACATAAACGAATACGCGGTCGGAAAAATCGTGGGATGACGGTATCTAAGTCCGTCATTGCTAAAGCTTTCGCGCGATCCGGACAGCGGACTTCTAATTACATGTTGAACGTATGCGACGTTGTTTGGTATGACTTCGGCGTCGATATCGCCCTGTCGGTCCACGCAATCGAACAGCATCATCGCTCCAACGTTTATTGCCGGACTCTCCCGCTGAAGCCGGGCGGCAATGGCGACAACCCCGGCCGCGCCGCGACTATATCCGGTTAAGAGTATAGGTCCGCCGATACCTGCCGCCCGGCGTGCCATAATAAACCGGTGTCCGGCGGATACGGCTTCGATCATACCGCCGCCAAAACGCACCGCGGCCCACGAAAATAAGCAGTATTCGGGCCCTTATTCTTGCAAAGGCGGCTCACAAAACTATTTGCGAAGGAAATATCATATTCCGCGTCACGTCCTGAACCCGGAAAAATAGCTCCGCCCGATCCGTCGATTCCAACTACGATTGCCATAATGATTATTACCGCTTGGAGGGTAGTCAGAGGATATACTAAACGCCGGTCGATATTCAATCTTGGTAATGTCCCGTCGTGTTACTGAATCTCTTTCGGTATCTACGAACTTCTTATTTTCTGAAGAATTTGGACAATATTTTATGGCTTTTATGAAAATTCGACCTTTTCGGACGTTTCGGCGTCTAAGTAATTGTGAGTTAAGAGGTTTTGACGGGTTGTGAGGACTTTGGGAGTATGACAGGTGTTGAGCGGTAGTTTGCGGAAATTGAATGTTTATCAATTTGACGGATGAACAACTTGTCGAACTGGCAGTTTCGAAAGATCCTGAGGCATTCGGCGAGATCGTGAAAAGATGGGAGCGCAAGATATTTGCGCTTTGTTTCGGTATGCTCGCGCGTGAAGACGAGGCACGCGACGCGGCCCAGGAAACTTTTATCGCCGCATACAGGAATTTGTCCAAGTTTCGTGGTGAGGCAAAGGTTTCGTCGTGGCTGCACAGGATAGCCGTCAATCAATGCCTGACGACGAAGCGACGTGCCAAAACGCGTTCGGAAGACTTTTTGGATGACGAGACACGCGAAGAAGATAAGTATTTCGTGGCGCCGGAGCGATTGTCGCCTTCGCGGACGACGGAGGCTAATGAGCGTCTAAATCTCGTCCGGCAGGCGGTGACGTCGCTGCCGTCAGACCTTAGACAGGTCATCGTCATGAAGGAATTTGAAGATATGACCTTTCAGGAAATATCCGAAACGTTGGAAGTGCCGCTGAGTACGGTTAAGAGCCGCCTTTACACGGCCTTAAAACAGTTGAAAATGAAACTCGAGCGAGTGCCGCTCGAGATAAGTTAAGGTTGCTATGAACAGCACTGAAGATCAAAATATTGCAGCTTGTTCTTTCTCGGAAGAGGTAGTTGCTTATCTCTATAACGAGTTGAACGCGTCCAAAAGAACGACGTTCGAATCGCATCTGGTCGACTGCGATCCATGCACGGCGGAATTGGCCGATGTCTCGTTCGCCCGGCTTGATGTCTATGAATGGCATCGCGACGAGTTTGTCGAAATGCCGACCCCGCGAATAGTTATCCCTTATGGCGAAGCCGCAACGACTTCGTGGATAGACGCGTTGCGTGGATTCTTTGCTTCGCCGGCCCGCTTGGCGACTCTCGGATCGGCTTTTGCCGTAATTGCGCTCGCTGTCGGCGGCTGGTACATGGTTCCGTCGGCAGTTGACGTTGCCGGAGCCAACGTCAACAAGAACACCCAACCGCCGCCGGAGAAGATCGCGCCCGAGAGCAAGCCTGAGACAGGGACTTCAGCCGTTGCGGCTAAGGAAGAAACCCCGCGAGGCGATGTTATTGTAGACAAGGATTTAGAGTTGAAACCGGTCAAGGCATCGGCAAAGACTGCGAGATCGATGGATACAAAACCCGTTCGGAATGCTCCGAAAAATACTTCGCGGCCTATCGAGGCAAAGCGGCAGAATGCTCCGAGGTTGAATGATTTTGAGGATGAGGATGACAATACGATTCGGCTCGGAGATCTTCTCGCCGAAATAGACACTCGGGATGAGTGAGGTTTGAAAATGTTGAATATAAAATTCCCCAAGCTAATTGTTCTTTTTGCGGCGATGCTTTTTGCGTCTGCCGCTGTTTTTGCGCAGGATGGCCCGCCGCCTGACCGGCCAAAGGAAGCTCGTTTTGGTCAAGCCGGTCAGCCGTCCGATGATATGCGTCCGAATATTTTGCAAGAGCTCGGATTGTCGCGTGAACAGTTTCAGGCGGTCCGTCGGCTTAATGTTGATCGTAAGCCGGTCGAACAGGCGGCCAGACAGCGTTTTCAGGAAGCAAATCGGGCATTAAACATGGCGATCTATGCCGATAGCATTGACGATTCCGATTTCAAGTCTCGTCTTTCCGAATTTCAGACGGCCCAGGCTGAACTTGCACGGATAAAATTCTCGAACGAGCTGGCCATTCGTAAATTGTTGACGCGGGAACAACTCGTCCGTTTCCGCGATATTCGCCGCCGGTTTGCCGAGGCGAGAGAAAACAGTACGCCGCAGGCGCCGGGTGTTCGTCCCGCTTTGAGGCAGCTTAGGCGCGGAAACCGTTTACCGGGCAACTAACCGCAAACAGAATCCAAATCCGATCTTTAAGCCGACCGATCACAAGGCCGGCTTTCTTTTTGTTAAATTCACCCCCAAACCCTGTTTGTCGAATCCGCCGCTTCGTTGTAACCTTTTTGAAACCAGAGTTTCGCTTTTTCCGGCGTCCGATTCGGCGAATGAATCCAATTAAAAAGTTCCTGTTCGAGCTTCAAGAGGTCAGCCTGCTTTTGTGGGGTGTTGTTACAGGCATATTCCGAAGGCCGCGATACCTTGACGAGTTGATCCGACAGATGGACTTGATCGGTGTCGGCTCGCTTCCGATCGTTTTGCTTACCGGATTTTTTACAGGCGGCGTATTGGTCTTGCAGACATTTCCTACCCTGGAATACTACGGTATACACAGCGAGGCGGGACGCTCGGTGGCGGTTTCGCTGATCCGTGAGCTGGGGCCGGTGCTTACGGCGTTGATGGTTTCGGGTCGTATCGGTTCGGCGATCTCGGCCGAGCTTGGATCGATGGTCGTGTCGCAGCAGATAGACGCAATGCGGGCCCTCGGCACCGATCCCTTAAAAAAGCTCGTTGCTCCGCGTGTGATTGCCCTGATCGTTATGCTGCCCCTTCTTACCGTTGCGGCCGATATATTCGGCATCATCGGCGGCGGAGCGATCGCGAACTACGTCTTTGATCAAAATCAAGGCGTGTTCATTGCTTCGGTGCGTAATGGGATCACATCGAACGACCTGATCGGCGGCATAATTAAACCGTTCTTTTTCGGGTTAGTTATCGGCAGTATTTCATGTCACAAGGGATTGACGACCAGCGGCGGAACCGTCGGCGTCGGGGTATCTACTATCAACGCCGTAGTCCTTTCATCTATTTGGGTAATTATTTTCGACTTCTTTCTCGCCAAGGCAATCCAGTCGATTCTGGGGGTCGGAATCATTTAACGCCGCGATACGATGCAGACACTTGAGGATACATTCCGTGAGCAGATCGGCGAAGAAGAGGCCGAACATTTCGATCTGGAAGTGCCGATCGATGAGCCTGACCGCATTGTCCCAGCGATCGAGTTTCGCGATGTATTCCTTTCATTCGACGACCGGCAGATCCTGAACGGCGTCAGTTTTACAGTCCGCCGGGGCGAAACAAAGCTGATCCTGGGGCGAAGCGGCGGCGGCAAATCGACCATTATTCGATTGATCCTCGGCCTGCTAAAGCCGGACTCGGGTCAGATATTGATCGACGGCGAGGACATAACCGCAAACACCGAACAGGATATGATGCCGGTTCGGCAAAAGATCGGCATGGTGTTTCAGGAAGGTGCTTTGTTCGATTCACTTTCGGTCTATGAAAACGTGGCCTATCGTTTGAGAGAGCAGGGCGTCGAGGAAGACGAGATCGAACTGGAGGTCCGGCGAATGCTTCAGTTTGTCGATCTCGAGGACGCGATCGATAAAATGCCTATCGAACTTTCAGGCGGAATGCGGCGACGCGTGGGGATCGCCCGCGCATTGATCGGTGATCCGCAGATCGTCTTATTCGATGAGCCTACGGCCGGGCTTGATCCGCCGACGGCCCGTACTATTTGCGAACTTGCGATCAAACTGCGCGACCTGCAGGACGTATCATCGATCTTCGTCACGCACGAAATGAACAATGTCGCCTATCTTTCGTCGGAGTACGCTGTGGTCGATGAGAACGGCCATGTTATCTTCGAGAAAGAAGGTGAAAAGCTTTGTTTGATCAATACCGAAGTGATAATGTTGCGCGACGGACAGATCATATTCAGCGGATCGGATGAACAGTTGCAGGCGACCGGTGACCAATACGTGCAAAGATTCATAAACGGAAAATAAATTGCGGCACTTATGGTTGAAACGAAGAAGAGTCTAACATTCAGCAAAGTACGCGTCGGCATTTTCGTGCTGTTCGGTCTGGCCGTACTCGGTTTTCTAATCCTGAACTCGACGGGCGATTTCAATCCGTTTGAAAAGAAGCTGAAGCTAAAAGCCCGGTTTGCCGCCGCGGACGGCCTTCGCGAAGGCTCAGAGGTACAGTTGGCGGGCGTGCGTATCGGCAAAGTGGAAAAAGTAAACCTGCTTCCGCCGGACAGCCCCGAGGAGCTAAAGGTCGAGGCCGTAATGGCGATAGACAACGAACTTAGCGGCAGCCCGATCACCGAGCGGATCCGGACGGACTCGAACGCTCAGCTCATTGCGACTTCCCTTCTCGCCAACGATAAGACAATAAATATTTCTCCCGGAACAGCGAAAGGATCGCCGGTCAAAGAGAACGACGTCCTGGAATCGCGCGTCGCGATCTCGATCAACCAGCTCACACAGACCGGAAACGAATTGCTGGAGCAGATCAACAAGATAGCGATCCCAGCAAATGAGATATTGAATAAAGCTAATCAGGGCGAAGGGACGCTCGGGCAAATAATCAACGACGAATCGCTCTACAAAAACCTCGATTCGACGATTACCGAAATGCAGGCCACGCTGAATAAGGTAAATAAAGGTGACGGAACCGCGGGCAAACTCGTTAACGACCCGGAGCTTTATAACAATCTTAATAAGACGGTTGTTCAGCTTGAAGCGATTTCCACCGACCTCAAAGCGGGACGCGGAACGGCGGGCAAGTTCCTGACCGACGAGGCGCTATACAACGACGCCCGTGCCGCGATCGCCGATCTAAGAACATCCGCGTCCAAGATCAACAGCATCGCCGACGATTTCAAGGCAATCTCTACCGACCTTTCGGCCGGCCGCGGTTCCGCCGGAAAGCTTTTAAAAGATGAGCAGCTTTACGACGATGCAAGAAATACGCTGGCCCGTTTCAATTCCACCGCGACCAGGATCGAGCAATTGATCGCCGACGCACAGGCCGGCAAGGGCACGATCGGCAAGCTTATCAATGACGAAACTCTCTACAACAACATCAATCAAACCGCGTCGAATGTAAATCAGCTTTCGAGCGAAAGCACCAAACTGATATACGATTTTCGCCAGAATCCGAAGAAGTATCTGCGAATAAAACTCAGCCTTTTTTAAAACGCGGAGAAAGTCCGTAGCGGATCGATTGCAAACATTTAAGTACGTTTTTCTCCTTTGTGCTCTTTGTGTCTTCTCTCTGTGTTCTTCGTGTCAACACGGTTTTTAAAACAAAGCTCACAAAGATCAAGACACAAAGATAGCGAAGAAAATCTCAAACAAACACTCCGGTAATTCAATTGCAACTTGATTTTTGCCATATGCATCTATACACTATTTATGCATTCTCGGTGCATAAATTTAACGATGCAAAAAGTTCAACGACAGCAGACCTTATTGAATTTAATATCGGCTGAACGGATCGAGAGCCAGGCAGAGCTTGCGAAGCGCCTTCGCTCCAGAGACTTTGACGTCACTCAGGCTAGTATTTCTCGCGATCTCGAAGAACTCGGGGTTGTAAAAGCGTCAGGCGTATATACGCTGCCGCAAAAACCGGCGGGGTCGACGATGTTCGGTATAACAAGTGTCGAAGTGTCGGGCGAGAATCTGATCGTCGCGAAATGCGATTCCGGCCTCGCATCCGCCGTTGCCGTAAAGATCGACGCCGCGCGCATTACCGAAATTGTTGGAACGATCGCCGGTGACGACACGATCTTCATTGCGGTGCGTAACGCAAAAGATCAGCGACTTGCGATCCGAAAGATCTGGGAAGCGTTCGAGCGACAGGGGAAATTATGAAAACTATTGAGATCGACAAAACCGGTTCGGTGACTTCCCCGCTCGACATGCCGAAGAAAGTGAAGGTGATTGATCGGCACGATTTCCCTGTCGCGGGTGACGTCGTCGCGGTACGTGCCCTGTCGGAAAGCGTTACTTATGGCAATCTCGAACTGCCGACGGGCCGTCTCGCTAAGATCAACCGGAACGATATTCTTCTCGGTGTTCTTGGAAAGCGGCGTGCCCTGAAAGGTTTTGTCGGCGACGTGCCCGATGCACTTAAGGCAGGCGACCGGCTGCACCTTTTGAACATGGGCGGCGTTATCGGGATCTGCAAGGGCCATCACTCTTCGTTTTCCGATGCGATCGAGGTTGAAGTGGTCGGGATTGCCTGCCACCCGGACGGCAGCGTTTTGAATATTGCCGACAATGCCATTCCGGTATCGAGTTCTCTTTTACCATCCGCGCCGATAATTCTGGTTGCGGGTACGTGCATGAACTCCGGCAAGACAGTGGCCGTGACCGAGATCATTCGACAAGCGGCAAATGCCGGCATTCGCGTGGCCGGGGCCAAACTTTCTGGCATCGCCTGCCTGCGTGACACGCTGCACATGCAGGACCACGGAGCGGTCGCTACGGCCAGTTTTCTGGATTGTGGATTGCCGTCAACTGTCGATCATGAGGATCTGCCGTCTATTTCGAAAGGTATTCTGAATCATTTGAACGGCTTTTCGCCGGAGCTTATAGTCGTCGAACTTGGCGACGGCATAGTCGGCGGATATTCGGTCGATTCGGTTCTGAAAGACGCTGAGATAAGATGGGCGATCTCGTCGTTCGTTTTCTGTGCGTCGGATTATGTCGGCGTAATTGGCGGCATCGCAGTTTTGAAAGAGTTCGGGATAAAGATCGACGTTATCGCCGGATCGGTCACGGATTCTCAAATGGGTGAGGATTTTGTACAGGAGCATTTTGGAATAAAAGCCGGAAATGCACGGCGTGACGGGTCCCGACTATTTTCTCTCATCAACGCTGCCCCGTTAAAGGAAATCGCAATGCCCTCGTCGAAAATTTAGGCGGGAATATCTGCATGAGCGTTATTGAAAAAGTTAAAGAAAAGTTAAAGGAATATCCCGAGGCGAGATTTCAAATCGATCAGGATCAAATATCGATACTTCCCACCTTGGAAACTGGCTTCACGGCCACAATTATGTACGGCGGAAATGTGTTCTTCAACGGTTGGCACCAGCAATTTGTTGAAGAGGTGGATGCTTTGAATTGCTTTTTCAAGGGATTGTCCACGGACTACCGATTGAAGGAGTGTCGAAGAGACGATAAGGCGTATCAATGGACGCTCGAATATCGAGAGGACGGCAGATGGGAAAAACACAGTACATCGTTTAATTTAAACTACTTTTTTGTTTGGAAGAAAAAAAGCGTTCATTATCTGCAGAATGACTTAATCAAATGAGTTTGATCAAAATAGCGATTTTCGGGGGATCGGGTTACGGCGGAAGTGAGCTTCTGCGGATTTTACTTTTCCATCCGAATGCCGAGATTGTTATCGTGACAGCGAACGAGCATGCCGGGAAGGCTGTCGGCGACGTTCATAAAAATCTTAATGGTTTAACTGAGCTTCGCTTCGAAAAGGCTTCCGACCATCTCCCATCACTGGCTGATATTGATGTTGCTTTTTTCGCGTTGCCGCACGGACAGGCTTTGAGTCTTATTCCAGATCTGCCCAAGAATGTAAAAGCGATAGATCTCTCGGGCGATTTTCGGATCGACGACGCGGATGTTTTCAAGCAGTTTTATAAACTCGATCACATCGGTGAAGCCCAGAAGGAGTTCGTATACGGACTGACGGAAACGAATCGCGAATCTATCCGCCTGGCTCAATACATTGCCAATCCCGGCTGCTTTGCGACGGCTACGTTGCTTGCTCTTGCACC
>JABFSB010000550.1 GCA_013140875.1 Acidobacteriota bacterium | reverse complement strand
AGCCCGAAGCGGTCGGAAGAACCATATACTGCAAGCGATCTGCGGCTGCTGAGATCCGTCGCTACGCAGACCGGGTTTGCGCTTGAGAATTCGCGTTTGACAGAAGCCGTCGCCAGGGAAGCGGCGCAGAAAGAACGGCTTAACGCGGAACTGGAAATTGCCCGCGAGGTGCAGGAGCGGCTCTTTCCGCAAGAACTGCCGAATGTCGACGGTCTGGAGTATTATGGCGCGTGCCGACCCGCACTTGGCGTCGGCGGCGACTATTACGATTTTCTCGAACTGCCGGGCGGCAAATTCGGTATTGCGATCGGCGACGTGTCAGGAAAGGGAATCGGAGCGTCGCTGATGATGGCGAGTTTACAGGCCTCGCTTCGCGGTCAGGCCATTCACTCCGGCGACGATCTCGCGTCGCTGATGACCCACGTGAATACCCTTGTCTACGAGGCATCTACGACCAATCGTTACGCGACATTTTACTACGCGCAGTACGACCCGAAAACGCGAAAGTTAAGCTACGTCAACGCGGGCCACAATCCGCCGTTTCTCCTGCGGCCGAACGGCAGCGATGTCGAGGTCATAAAACTAGATGTCGGCGGACCGGTAGTCGGCATGCTGCCTTCGATTTTGGTCTGTTACGAACAAGGTGAAGTGCAACTCGAAGAAGGCGACATGCTCGTTGGATTTACCGACGGAATTTCAGAGTCGATGAACCCGGCCGAAGAAGAATGGGGTGAAGACGAGTTGCTCGAAGATCTAAAGGGTTTGATCTCATGTCCGGCTGAAGAAGTCCTTCGAACTATCGTGGCCGCCGCCGACAAATTCGCCGATGGCGCAAAACAGCACGACGATATGACCATGATCGTCGTTCGCGTTCAATAGCCGACCGCTTTGTAAAATTTCTACCAACCACGAACGATCCGGACAGTTTGCTGCCCTAAAAATGTTGAAAAAGTACATATCGGACTGCTTCCGACTCGGAAAAGGCGGTTGGTGCGTAATCTAACATACTCAACACAAACAGCCTCCGACGAATAAAAATAACTTGACGTAACGACATTTAGCTGGAAAAATTAGGGAGTTCGGTCTATTTTCGAAACAAGATGTTGAGCGTGTCGCCCGTCTTCGCATAGGTGAGAGCACCTTTTTGCGAAATCTGACGCCGCCATTTGTTTATGTTTGCTCGTTCCAGGCAAGGATATTACGCCGGGAATGTATGCTCTCCTACAGAATGAATCGGCCGCCGCAGTATATTGTGCGGTTATACCGCAAGCAACTTTCGGAAAGACACGCCCTATAAAATTAAGAAGCCACAGGTTTCACCGCAAGGAGAAATAGAATGACGAAGGCAGTAAATCTCGTTCTTATCATATTGGTGCTCGCAGTATTTTGCGTTTCGAGTACGTCGGCCCAGACAACCGAAATTTCATATCAAGGTAACTTGAAGGAAAGCGGACTCGCCGCGAACGCCAACTATGATATCGAGTTCAGGCTATACAATGCCCTGTCGGGCGGCACTCTGATCGGCACCGAGATTTATCTTAGTCCGGTCGCGGTCGCAGACGGCGTTTTCTCGGTAAAACTCGATTTTGGACCGAATGGATTTCCGGGCCAGGACCGGTATCTTGAGATCGCCGTACGACGTTCAGGCGTCGGCGCACTCACCACGTTGGGGCCGCGTCAAAAAATATCGAGCGCTCCATACGCCATCCAGAGCCTTCAGGCCGCAACCGCGACCACGGCCCTTATCGCGGGCAATGCCCAGGCGCTCGGCGGCATCAATGCGGCCCAATATGTGGTCACCGCCGACCCGCGATTGAGTGACCCCAGAAACCCGTTAGGGGGAAGTTCGAACTACATTCAAAACACTAACTCCCTGCAAGCTTCGAGCAATTTTAATGTTTCGGGCACGGGCACGGCCGGTATTTTCAATGCCACGACCAGGTATAATTTCGGCGGAAACCATTTGATCAGCGCCGCCGGGCTGGACAATACGTTCGCCGGCAGCGGCTCCGGCCTTCTTAATCTTGGCCAGAACAATGCCTTTTTTGGAGCGAAGTCCGGTTTTGAAAATAAGCAGGGTTCGTTCAACGCATTTTTTGGTGCCTATGCCGGTCAGAATAATGTTACCGGCAGCAACAACTCTTTCTTTGGTTACTTCGCCGGAAATGGAACGACCTCCGGCAGCGACAACTCCTTCTTCGGAAATCGGGCCGGACAGGTCAACACGTCGGGTGCTTTCAATTCGTTCTTCGGAACGTTCAGCGGGCTTTTCAATTCGACCGGCTCGGACAACTCATTCTTCGGCAACGAGACCGGATACAACAGCAACGGAAATCGCAACTCATTTTTCGGTTCCAAAGCCGGCCGCGAGAATTCATCGGGTTCGGACAATGCGTTCCTGGGCTCATTCGCCGGCCGTGCCAATACAAGCGGCTCCGACAACTCTTTCGTGGGTTCGAATGCAGGACAGGCCAATGCGACGGGCGTCAGCAATTCGTTCTTCGGAGCAAGCGCCGGATTTAACAACTCGGCGAGCAACAATTCGTTCTTTGGTACCGAGGCCGGCAAATTCAATACTACCGGTGCGAACAATACTTTTCTCGGCCGTGGATCGGGCCACGATAATACCGTTGGTGAACTGAACGTCTTCATCGGCGTCAATGCCGGCGGAGCGAACGTCATCGGCCGCAACAATACGATCGTCGGATCCGAAGCGAACGTTCTGGGCACGAACCTTTCGTACGCTACCGCGATCGGAGCCGAAGCAATAGTAAATTCCAGCAATACCGTCGTGCTCGGGCGTCCGGTCGATTCGGTTCGGGTACCCGGAAACCTGAATGTCGTCGGCACACTTTCAGCGGGTGGCTTGAATTTATCGACGACCATCTTTACTGGCGTCCTTGGTACGGCAAACGGCGGTACGGGCTTAAGTGCTCCCGGGGTAGCTGGCCGTTTTCTTCGAAGCGACGGTACCAACTGGACAAGTTCTGCTTTTGCGGCCACGGACATTCCGGCAGGCAGCACGCTGTACGTCCAAAACACAACGACCCAACAGGGCTCGACCAACTTTAACATCAGCGGAAACGGAACGGCCGGCGGTACTTTTTCGTCAAATGTCGTAAATGCAATGACGCAGTACAACATCGGCGGATCACGAGTTCTTGCCGCCGCCGGGGCAAATCTTTTTGCGGGATTGACGGCCGGAAACGCCAACACGACCGGCGTATCGAACGCCTTTTTCGGAAGCTCGGCCGGGTCGCTAAACACTTCCGGCGGCAGTAATTCATTCTTTGGTGCCAACGCCGGGCTAAATTCGTCAAGCGGCGGGAACAACACGTTTGCAGGTGCCGGTTCGGGAACCGGCAACACGCTCGGTGCCAACAACTCGTTCTTCGGCGTAAGCGCCGGTCAGACGAACACGCTCGGCAGCAACAATACGGTTATCGGAGCGAATGCAAATGTCGGCAGCAATAGTCTGAGTTACGCAACTGCCATCGGCGCGGATGCGATGGTCAGCACAAGTAATACCGTCGTTCTGGGAAGAAGCGTCGATACAGTTCGCGCTCCGGGAAATTTGCAGGTCGACGGCAACCTGATCGCGAACAACTTCAGCGTTAACGCCGCGAACTTGACGGGAACGGTCGCTGTCCTGCACGGCGGCACGGGTGTGACCGCGTCCGGTGCGAGTGGTAATTATTTGCGAAGCAACGGCAGCATTTGGGAGAGTGTGGCAATTGCCGCGGCCGATCTGCCGGCGGGCAACACCAACTACATCCAAAACGGCGTCGGGGTCCAGT
>JABFSB010000001.1 GCA_013140875.1 Acidobacteriota bacterium | reverse complement strand
AGTCTGCTGCTCTAACCGTTGAGCTACAAGGGCATGAACTCCTTATTCTAAGAAAATTAAGGAAGAGTGGCAAACCCGATTGGGAGGCCGACATTTAAAGGTTCGATTCGAATGTAGGCTTCATCTTGCTTTCGCGGATGTAAATTCCTCCAGCCGTTACATTATGCCCAAATCCGCAGGCTGAGCCGCCTTCCTGATCGACCCGGATCGTTCCCGGCCTCACGAATTTTATCGTGATCCTGCAGCCGTCGTCCTCTTTCGAGTTATAAATAGCGGTGTCGCCTGAAATTTCCGCAATTCCGGATGCCTGGCCCATGTTTGCCGACAACTCGCCTGTTCCGTCGATATAAGGATAGACGAGGTCGAACTCCACTTGCAGCTTGCCTTTGCCAAGCGAAAGGATCTTTATCTGACTTGCCGAACCCTTAAATTTACCGGCGAAATTATAGCGAAACGTGCCGTTCACCTCGCCAGCCGAAACACTTTTCCGTGAGGCCTGTGCAGACAACCCGACCGCACAAGCCGCCGTGAAAAGGAACACAGCCGCTATAGTCAAAAGTTGTTTAGTCATAATATTTCCTTTAAGTTGCAGGATTTATCTGCTATATTCTCGTCTATCTCTTCCGTATTTCCAACAAAATAGGTGAAAACTTCATGAGCTCTAATGCCGCAACATTGAACTCCCTGTCACACGCGAACACGCAGAAACATCCGAAAGGGCTGGCTGTATTGTTCGCGACCGAAATGTGGGAGCGCTTCAGCTTCTATTCGATGCTGGCCCTTTTCACGCTTTATCTTCGCGATGGAACTCAGGGATTCGGCTGGACCGCGGCGGAAGCAACGGCGCTTTATTCGAACTATCTTGCTTTTGTCTATGCCAGCCCGTTGATCGGCGGCTTGATTGCGGACCGGATAACGGGCTATCGAAAGGCGGTAATGATCGGCGGTTTCTTTTTTATGGCTGGCCACGGCTTGCTGTCGATCCCGGCGATCTGGGCGGTCTATCTCGCGCTGACTTGTCTGGTCATCGGAAACGGCTTTTTCAAACCGAACGTTTCGACGATGGTCGGAAACCTTTATCCCGAAGGCAGCCACCTGAAAGACCGTGCCTACAATATTTTCTACATGGGCATTAACGTCGGCGCGTTTATTGCACCGATCGTCATGGAAATCGTACGAGCGAATTTCGGCTTCCACGCGGCTTTTGCCGTTGCCGCTTTCGGAATGGTGCTGTCGGTTGGAACGCTTTGGTACTTCAAGGGTTTGGTTGCACACGCTGATAATAAGCTGGGAAAATCTGCGGCCCAGCTCGCCGACGAAGCGGCCACGGCCGTCGACGCTCCGCCGCATGATGTAAGCCATCAGGCCGCGTCGGACCTGATGAACACGGTTCCCGACTGGAAACGTATCGTCGCCTTGTGCGTGATTTTTGCGATCGTCATCGTTTTCTGGATGGTGTTCCACCAGAACGGCTCGACGCTAACTTATTGGGCCGACGACAACACTGCGTGGAATGTAACCGGTACGATCTCAAATTCCATAAACGCTTTCTGGATCCTTGCGTTGACATTCCCGCTGGTTTGGTTCTGGGGTTTTCTTGACCGTCGCGGGAAGGAACCGGCCACGCCCACCAAGATGGCGATCGGAATGACGCTGACAGGCCTGTCGTTCCTTGTGCTTTGGTACGGGGCGACCCTCGGGGAAAGCTCGACGAAAACTGAAGCCGACCTCGCCGCCGGATCGTTCCGAATCAACGAACGCGTAGCGGCGAATCTTGCCGCAGGAGGCATGTCCAAAGACGCGGTCGATAAGATAATGGGCGCCAGGGATGCGGAGGGCAAAAATGTCGTTGATGGCGTTAAATTCTCGGCAAAAACGGACGAGGCGACGAAGGTGACGACTTCTGGAGCCGAGCAACTAATTGCCGCTGTAAACAAATCGGCATCAGGCGAAGGCGACAAGAACAAGGCCGCGATCCTGCAGAACGCTTACTTGTTCAGGGTTTCGCCGTTCTGGCTGATCTTCGCTTATTTCATCGTGACGCTCGGCGAGCTAATGCTGTCGCCAATGGGCCTCTCCCTCGTGTCAAAGGTTGCTCCGATCAGCAAACGCGGAATGCTGATGGGCGGTTGGTTCGTTGCAACCGCCATCGGCAACAAACTAACAATGATCGGCATTTACTGGGATATCTGGCTGCAGTCTACCTTCTTCCTGTTACTCGCTTGTGCGGCTCTTTTCATGGCGGTAGTTCTGTTCGCGATTTTGAAACCGCTGAAGAAAGCAATGCCGGGCGTTTGAGGAAGACGAGAGACCGGAGACTAAGAGACAAGAGAAAGAAAGCGTGAGTGAGAAAATATTGCGGCACCAGGACTTGATCGTTTATCAAAAGGCGATTGAGGCCGCAATGAAGATCTTTGAGCTGAGTAAGTCTTTTCCGAAAGAAGAGACTTACTCTCTCACCGATCAAATTCGCCGAGCATCGCGCTCGGTTCCGGCTAACACTGCGGAAGCATGGCGTAAGCGAAAATACAAAGCCGCATTCATTAGCAAATTGAACGACGCTGAAGGTGAAGCCGCGGAAACGCAAACTTGGCTCGAACTAGCCAGCCGCTCCCAATACGCAGAGCGTGAAACAGCCAAAGAGCTATACATTGTGTACGACGAAATAATCTCAATGCTAATGGCCATGGCAAATAACCCCGACAAATGGCTGCCTCGCAACGCAAAATAGAAAGCTCTCGTCTCTAGTCTCCCGTCTCTAGTCTCCTGTCTTCCCGCCACGCCTGTGCAGCCTCCGCCGCTCCAGCATGCATGATTTCCGGTTTGTGATATTTCCAGTATTTTTCGAACTCCTCATCCGACATTTCCGGCTTCTCGCCGCGGGTTTTTTCCTTTAAATAGTTCTCGGCCCATTCGCGCATTTCTGGGATTGTATTCAACGCGGTGCGGGCTCCGTGCATCAAATTATCTCGTTCCATAAATTTAGTCTCCGTATGGTAGATTAAACGTCGGGTTCGCGAGTTAGCAAGGCGTTATGAGAAGGAATGTAACGCTTGTAATCAATTGTCAATTTTCAATTGGGCAATTGTTAATTGGTTGTCGGAAGATGATTCGGCTGCCATACCGGGTCGATATTTTTATTCGGAGTTATTAAGTGAAATTTAGTTTCTTTACCTCGCTATTAGTTCTTTCGCTTTTTTCCAACAGTATTTTTAGTCAGGCGGCTCGTCCGACTCGGCAAAAGCCGGGCGCGGTTGCACCCGCCAAACTTCAGGAAAAGCGGCCTGATTACGCTGTTCCGTTCGTCAGCAAGACGCTGCCAAACGGTCTGGAAGTGATTGTTTTGCAGGATTCTTCGGTGCCGGTCGTGACGGTCGAATTGGCGGTCCGCAATGGTTCGTTCACCGAGCCGCCCGAGCTTCACGGCCTTTCGCACCTATACGAGCACATGTTCTTTAAGCCGAATTTTGCGGTGCTGATTCGCGATTGTGAGGCCCAGACAAACCGCTTTTCGCTGCCGCCGATCTGTTCGAGCGCGATGTCGCTAAAATCGCGTGTGGGTGATGTTTCCTATTTGAAAGACTCGAACAAACTGAGCATTTTCAACGGTTCGACCCGCGAAGAGATCGTAAATTATTTCTACACGACGACCCGCGACTACTTGGGAACGGCGATCCGAAATATTAATGACGCCGTCCGCTACCCCACCTTTGGAGAAGAAGAGTTTGAGAACGAAAAGAAGGTCGTGATCGGCGAGATCGACCGGCTCGAAGCCAATCCGTTCGGCTATCTCGACCTTGCGATGAAGCAAAAGC
>JABFSB010000547.1 GCA_013140875.1 Acidobacteriota bacterium | reverse complement strand
ACCGCCCGCACCGGCCAGGGCTCCGATCGCAACGCCCCTGCGTCCGCCGATCAATCCGCCGAGCAACGCTCCGGCACCTGTTCCGATACCGATGTTGATCAGGTTACGGTGTCTGCGGTAAACGCTCGGCTTCTTGTAAGTAGGCGTCACATAGGTCCGCGTCACCTTGCGTGATCTTAGATAGGTCTGAGCATTTGTCTCGACCGACATCATCGGAATCATCACTGCCACCACAGCCGCCATCAGAAAGGTCGTAATATATTTTTTCATTGCCATTTCCCCCTGTAAAAGCTTTTAAGAAAGCACTCAGCTTCCTACGCCGAGGTATTTGGCAATGACCGTGCCAAAAATGGAAAAAGCAGCATTTACAACAAGTTACAGGAGTGATCTCGAAAAAGCGTCGGGTCGCGAAGGCACTATATAGGTTAAGAAACGGCGAAATGGTGTGCGATTTCGAACAATAAGAAACGCGGCCCGTCTTTATCAAATAAAAACAGGCCGCGTAATATTCAGCGATGAAGCTCTATCTATAGTAATTGTAATAACGCCGTTGTTTCGGCCTGAGTTTGTAAGTATACAAGGCGGAGCCGCCGGCACCCGCGAGTGCGCCTATTACCGCACCTCGGCGGCCGCCAAGTAATCCTCCGATCAAGGCTCCGCCGCCCGTGCCCAAACCGACATTTATCACGTTGCGGTGCCGCCGATAGAAACTCGACCGGTTTGAGCCGTAATAATAGCCCGATGGCTGATAGTAACTCCTTCGCGGGGCCTGGTAATACGCCGGCTGGTAATATCCTCGGTCATAGCCGCGATCATAATTTCGACGGTTATAGTTTCGGCGTGTATTGTAGCCGTAGTCGGAATAAGAATAGCCAGCCGAGCGGCCGCGGTTATTGCGTAAACGGCAGCTTTGGGCGTAAGACAAAACAGGCAGCGTGATGGCGAAAACGAAAAGCAAAAGCGCGCCGACCAAAAACTTCTTCATATAGTGGTTCCTTCCTTTCAAAAAATTTCAGTCCGGAGAGAGATTTATGCTAAGTTTTTGGAGAGAGGTAAAAACTTGGGACACTGCTTGGGTAACGGCAGGTTAACCTAAAGCCGCGGCGAATTGCAAGTTTTTCCAGCAATGAAATTTATTCGTTATTCAAAATTCAACGGTTTCGATGTTTTCGGCGTGGATTTGGGCGACCTGATGGAATCGCTGTCGGACGCGATGCTCGATTCAGGCTATAACGACGATTATTGGTGGACACGCGAGCGAAATAAGGCGGACGATTCTATCGACGCATTGCGCCAGGCGATCCTGAGAGCTTTGTTGGAGAAGGGCGTTTTGAACGAACGCGACGTAGAAAAAATGCTCGCCGATAACGGAGGGAAGTTTCGCGGGTCGCTGCTTGAAGAGCTTATAAACAAGCTGATCGAACGCCTGGTCGAGGAAGGTTATCTCGACTTGAAAGAAATTCCGCAGGAACAACGCGGCGAGCCGGGCGGCGGGCAAGGCGAAGTCGGCGAACCGCTGCCGCGGGATATTAAGTTCGAGGTTACGGACAAAGGTCTCGATTTTCTCGGCTACAAGACATTGCAAAAATTGCTCGGGTCGATGGGAAAATCGTCGATCGGCCGACATGAGACGCCGCATTTAGATACTGGTGTAGAGGCCGCACTCAGTTCAAAACAATACGAGTTTGGCGACACGATCAATCTGGACGTAAACGCGACGCTGATGTCCGCCATTGCCCGCGAAGGCCTCGGCGTGCCGCTCAATCTCGAATACAGCGACCTGTATGTTAGGCAGCAGGATTACTCTTCGTCATGTGCGACCGTTGTGATGCTGGATTGCTCGCATTCGATGATCCTGTATGGCGAGGACCGTTTTACGCCGGCGAAAAAGGTTGCGATCGCACTTGCTCATTTGATACGAACGCAATATCCGGGCGACAGTCTAAAGATAGTTTTGTTTCACGATGGGGCCGAAGAATTGCCGATATCGAAACTTGCATCGACGCAGGTCGGGCCGTATCACACCAACACCGCCGAAGGCCTGAAACTCGCCCGCCGCATCCTGACCGCCCAGCGAAAGGACATGAAGCAGATCGTGATGGTCACCGACGGCAAGCCGACCGCCGCATTCATCGATCGCAACGCGAACCGCATGAGCGTCGCTTCGACGCGAATAAATAGCTCATGGGCTAGTTTCGACGGAGGAACCGGCGACGCGGACAGGAGTGTCGGCGCTCCGCCACGCCTGCTCTATAAAAACTCGATGGGCAACGACCCGTTCGTTATGGCCGAAACTTTTAAAGAGGTCCAGGCCTGCCGCAAATCCGGCGTAATGATAAACACATTCATGCTCGCCAGCGACTATTACCTCGTCGAATTCGTCAAACAAATGACCGCCATGACCCGCGGCAAAGCTTATTTTGCAAATCCGAATAATCTCACGCAGTTCGTCCTGATGGATTTTCTAAAACGGCGCACAAGCCGTGTGAAATAACCTAAAAAAATACCTAATTTCTCGCCGAATTTCCGATTGTGCTAAACTCATCGCCGAATGCTAAAAAGCGATATTCACGATCCCGCATTGTTCTTCGATCTGGAATGGGTGCCGGATGCGGCGGGTGCGATTCGGTGCTTTGATCTGCCGCGGGAGACGCCTGAGTTGGAGGCGATGGAGCGGATATGGCGTGAGACGAGCGGCTATCACGCCGAAAATTGCCCGCGGCCGTTCGTCAAATATCTTTTCTCACGTGTCGTTTCGATCGCATTTCTTTCCCGTAAAGTTATTTATCGCGAGGGCCAGCGGCACATCGAATTCGGCCTTCACTCGCTGCCAAAGCTACCGGTGCAGGAAGCCCGTTCGGACGAGCGTGAGATCATCGAGCGCTTTCTTTACATCGTCGGCGAACGCAGTCCGCAGCTTGTCGGTTTTAACTCGGTCGAATCGGACCTTCAGGTGCTGATCCAGCGCGGAATGATTAACGATGTCCGGGCGCCGAAGTTCAGCGATCGGCCCGAAAAACCCTGGGAAGGCCGCGATTATTTTGCCCGCACAAGCGAAGCCCATCTAGACATTATCAAACTTTTATCTTCAAACTCGATGAAGCCGACGCTGAATGCCCTCTCACGGCTTTGCGGATTTCCGGGCAAGATCGATATCGACGGGATGCACGTCGTCGATCTGTGGCTGGACGGAAAATTGAAAGAGATCGTCGAGTATAACCAGATCGACGCACTGAACACCTACCTTGTATGGCTACGCGTCGTGAATTTTGCCGGTAAAATATCGGAAGAAGACTACCTGATCGAGCAAGACGATTTTCGCGAGTTTGTCGAAACACAGGCCGAACAAGAGGAAGCCGGACATCTGCGGCGTTTTCTTGAAAAATGGGATGAGGTGTAGTTATGACCAGATTTGTATTTATCGTGGCCCTGTACCTGTCGACCGTTTTTATCGCACAGGCGCAGAAGACGCGAGAGTTGGTGTTGGACGCGGGCGTAAAACCGCATGCCGGCATTGACGAGATCTATCGAAATTTTAGTGAGGCTTACCGGACGCTGAATTCTGATTTGGTGGCCGGACTTTACACGGAAGGTGCCGCCTACCTTGTGCCCGACCAAGATGTAATGACCGGCCGCGACAATATCGGCAAATCTTTTCGCGGATTCTTTGAATCGGTGAAAGGTGACGGACGGAACATGACGATCTCGTTCCGCATCCTCCAGCGAAATGCGGAAAAACAGCTTGGTTACGATGTCGGAATTTACACGCTTCGCATTTTCAAAGACGGCAAGGAAAAGAGTTCGGGAAAAGGAAAGTTCGTT
>JABFSB010000475.1 GCA_013140875.1 Acidobacteriota bacterium | reverse complement strand
ACCTGGCGAACAGTTTCCAGGCACCGCGTGATGTCAGATTTGGAGCACGCTTCTTCTTCTAATCCAACCGATTAGTTGATATTTGGGCCGCCTCAAGAGGGCGGCCCTTTTTTGATTTTTAGATTTAGTCGCTCAATCAGAAGGCAGCATATTTTAAGTCTTTTCTTTCAGAACGATTCGTTGCGGCCGGTTGATCTATAGGTGAAAAAGCCGATCCGAAGAATCTCAAGAGCTAGGCGGGCAAAGTCGAGATTGACTCTATTCGAATCTGCTAAGACGAGATGGCTAAATAGTCTTTCTCGCAGTTGTTAAAGGGGCTTGTAGAAGTCCTTTAAGGTGATGAGACTGTCGCCTCGCGGGCAAAATCTTTTTGTTCAAACCTTGGCCTAAAGTGAGTTCGAAGTAATAAAAAAGGAGGCCATTATCAAAAGCCTCCCTCTGCCGATGGTCGATTCAACTAATTTGTAGTTTGCGTCTTTGCCTTGGCCCGCAAGTCGGCAACCAACTGCTTAGTCTTGGCCTCGTCTTCGTTACTAAGCTTGCTCGCCTTAACATATTGCTCAAGCTCGTCTGCCGCTTCCTTATATTTCTTCAGATCATTGGCATAAAGCTGGGCAAGCTCTTTTTGAATCTCGGCAATCTTGGTTGGTGAAAGCTTTTTTGCCTGAAGCAAATGTTTTTCTGCCTCCGTAAATTTCCCGAGCTGCCGCTCAACCGTTCCCAACAGGTACAGCACCGAAGTAGATAAAGGGGCAAGCGAAAGAGCCTGGGCAAGGGCGACCTCTGAATTCTTAAGGTACTTGCTGCCCATTTTGGACAACGCGACTCCTGCACTGTAGAACGGTACAGCGCTCTTTGGATTAACTTCAGCAGCAGCCATAAAGACTTGGGTAGCAGCGGAATATTGTTGCCTAATCATCAGCTCCTGACCGTAACGCTGTAAGACGATATAGTAGGTTGGGAACAAAGCTAAAGCCTGCTGCAAGCCAAGAAATCCTTCATCCGGACGTTTTTTTGCGAAATCATCGAGAGCCTTTTTATAAGCCTGCTCTGCCGGCTTTGGAACATCCTGAGCAAAGATCACCCCAATTTCGCTATCGCGAAGGCCCCCCTTCTTAGGCTGAAGATAAAAATCTAGCGGATTATAGGAACTTCCTGGCTGTCCGGGCAACGCACTAACACTCTTGATTTCCACGTACTGCGTCTGGTCCTCGAGATCGTAACGAAAAGCAAAGACCCGAACCGTGTAGTTCCCGTCATTTAGACCGGTGAATTCGTACCGACCGCTTGAGGTAGTTTTCTGCCTGCCGTTTGGAACAAGCCTGTAATACTCATCCAGTAGCTCTACGTCAATGTCGGCTAAGGGAACCCTGGCACGGTCGAAGATAAATCCGCCGATAGTATTTGCCGCATTCACATTCTGTACCAGCATGAGGCCCGGCACCAGGAATAAAGCCCCGATAAGCAATCTCAGAACTATGGGTTTACGTGAAGAGTTCATCACAACCTCCTAAAATCAGTTGTATTCTTATTTTTGGTGTAATAAGTATAGCACCAACGAAAAAGATTTGGTATAGATTTGTAGGATAGAATTTGACCGACGTTGACTGAGTAAGGAGCCTAACCTGTCAGAAAGAATTTACCGCGATGCGGTGCATAACATTATTCGTTTGAGGACGGATACGGATGAAGGGGCGTTGATCGGGGCTTTGGTGGATTCGGCGGAGTTTCAGCGGCTGCGGCGGATTCGGCAGTTGGGGTTGGCGCATTTTGCTTATCAGGCGGCGGAGCATTCGCGGTTTGCGCATAGTTTGGGGGCGTTTCACCTTGCGTCGCGGACGCTCGCGAAATTGCGGCTGGACCATGATATTGCCGAGAGCGACCAGACGGCGGTTAGGGTTGCGGCGTTGCTGCACGATACCGGTCATGGCCCTTTCTCTCATGTGATCGAGCCGGTGCTTAAATTTCATCACGAGGATTTTACGGTCGAGACGGTGTTGAGCGGCGAGACGGAGGTTGGGCGGCTTTTGAAGAACTACTCCGCCGAGCTTCCGAAGCAAGTAGCCGCGATTATACGCGGGACTTTTCGGCCGATGGCGCTGGCCCAGCTTGTTTCATCGCAGCTTGATGTCGACCGCATGGACTACCTGCTTCGCGACAGTTTGATGACCGGCGTCAAGTACGGCGTTTACGATCTTGAATGGATCATCAAATCGCTTGAGATAAACGAGGCGGCGGACCAACTTTATGTTTCCGCCCGCGGGATATATGCGGTCGAGGATTATCTGCAGGCGAGATATTACATGTTCCGGCAGGTGTACTTTCATCGAACGCTGCGGGCCGCCGAATCGGTGCTTCATTCGATCATCAGGCGGGCATTGACGCTCTATTTGGAAGGGGGCGATGTGTGGCATCAATCGGGGTCGGCGTTTGAAAAGATTCTGCGTGGTGAAAAGCTGATCCTTGCCGAGCACCTATCCCTGGACGACGCGGACATTCTGTATCACATCAAGCAGTGGCAGAATTCAGGCGACTGCACGCTGGCCGACCTCTCGCGGCGTTTTCTGAATCGCAGGCTTTTTAAGGCATTCGATTTGGACATGTCCGACGACAAAGCTCTGAGCTTCGTAGAAGACGCCAGAGTAGTGGCAGAACAGGCGGGATTCGACCCGGAATATTATTTTATCGAAGACAAGGCCGGCGACGTTCCGCATTATTTTTATACTACCGACGCGACGAAGCCGAAAGACCAGATCTACGTCGAGGAAGGTTTTTCGCAGCCAAAGATTCGCGAAATATCGGAAGTAAGCGCCGCCGTGCGTGGATTGCAGGAGGGATACCGCATCCACCGCGTATGCTTTCCCGGCGAGGTCAAAAACGAGATCTCGAAGCTCTATCATCAATAGTTGGTTCGGAGTTTGGTGTCTCACTATGTTTGTTGGCAAACTCTCTTCGCTTCTTTTCCTCTCCTTGCGTGGGTAAAAGATCTGGACCACAGAAGAAGAGGAATAAGAGGACGGAAGATGAAAGAGAACCGCGCGCGAGTCCCTGGCTCCTGGATCGAAGGCTCTCTCTCAGTGTTCTTTGTGGTCCTAACTCTGTGTTCTCAGCGTCAACCTTTCTTTAGACACAAAGCACACTAAATGAAGACGCAAAGCCCGCAAAGAAAATTAGTAAACCATGCCGTTGGCAGACTTCATCGCCGCAAGTTACAATTTCTCTATGATCAGAGTGCACGCGGGACTTATAACGGTCCCTCAGGTTTTGATCATTTTTCGTTTCTTCATGAATTACCTTCGGGCATTTCTCCGCTTTCCGGCATTCGTTGTCGCGACCTTTGCGATCTATGGACTTTGGTGGGCCGTGTCATGGTTCGTGCCGAATAAACAATTGTGGCGGCAGGTTATCTTTCATTGGTGGTCGCGCTCGTTTGCGATACTCGCACAGATGGAGGTCGAGACGATCGGCACTCCTCCGAAGCCTCCGTTTTTTCTGGTATCGAATCACGTCAGCTATGTCGATATTCCCGCTCTGCGATTAGCGGCAAATGGAATTTTTGTCGCGAAGCGCGAGGTCAAGGATTGGTTTCTCGCGGGTGCGATGATCCGCAATATGGGTAACGTTTTTATCGATCGAAACAACCGGCGAGACATTCCGCGGGCCGGTGCCGAGGTGTTAAAGAAATTGAACGAAGGCGAAGGCGTGATCCTTTTCCCCGAAGGAACAAGCACAAAGGGTGAAGGAGTTATTTCTTTCAACTCATCATTTTTCGAATTCGCGGCCAGCACCGACCTTCCCGTTTCCTACGCATCGGTCCGTTATGT
>JABFSB010000406.1 GCA_013140875.1 Acidobacteriota bacterium | reverse complement strand
ACGATGAGTTGATCGCGATGCTCGACGCCACCGGTTGGGACGATATTCTTGAAGCATCCGGAATCAATCGCAAACGGATAGCCGAAGCCGCCGGGATGATAATGTCGGCGAACAAAATAATAACTTGCTGGGCGATGGGCGTGACGCAGCATCGCGAAGCGGTCGCGACGATTCAGGACATCGTCAACCTGCACCTTCTTCGCGGTTCCATTGGTAAACCGGGAGCGGGGTTGTGTCCGGTGCGAGGGCATTCGAACGTGCAGGGCGACCGGACGATGGGCATTTGGGAGCAGATGAATCCGACATTTCGGGCGAACCTTGAAAAAGAGTTTAATTTCAAAACGCCCGAAAAAGACGGGCTCGATACGGTTGCGAGCATTGCGGCGATGCGAAACGGCTCGGTAAAAGTTTTCTTTGCGATGGGCGGAAACTTCGCCGCCGCGTCGCCCGATACCGAGGTCGTCGAATCCGCCGTCCGCAATTGCGATCTGACGGTGAACGTGCTCACAAAACTCAATCGAACGGCCGTAATGACTGGCAAGACATCGCTTATCCTGCCATGTCTCGGCCGTTCCGAGATCGACCGGAACGCGGACACTCTTGTCCGCACGGACGTCGCTTCGGCGTCCGAACAGTTGCCGGGGAAAAGTCAGGCTGTTGAAAAACGCAGCCTTGCGGACAAGGGTGTCCGCGCTCCGCGGTTCGTCTCGACCGAGAGTACGATGCTCAACGTCCAATCGTCGCAAGGAATATTCGAACCGGCTTCCGAGCATCTTCGCAGCGAGCCGTGGATCGTCTCGCAACTTGCAAAGGCGACTCTGGGTGAAAACGGGACCGTCGATTGGGACGCAATGGCCGCCGATTACGACAACATTCGCGATGCGATATCGCGGGTCGTTCCGGGTTGTGAAAATTATAACGAACGCATCCGCACTGACGGCGGATTTTATATGCCAAACCCGCCGCGTGAAGGAGTATTCAAAACGCCAACCGGAAACGCTCTTTTCAAATCTGCCCCGCTCGAAAAGATCGTGCTCGAACGCGGCCGCCTGCTGCTGACAACGATCCGCTCGCACGGCCAGTTCAATACTACGATCTACAATTTCCGGGACCGCTACCGCGGCATCGACGGCAGCCGCCGCGTGGTTTTTATGAATGAGAAAAACATCGCGGAACTCGGATTGGAAAGTGGCCAGCCGATCGACATTACCAGCCATTTCGACGACGGCGAACGAGAAGTCAAAGGCTTTACCGTTGTGCCGTACGAAATCCCGGTCGATTGCTGTGCCGCCTATTTCCCGGAAGCAAACCCGCTCGTCCCGCTCGGCAGTACCGCAAAACGAAGTAATACACCAACGTCGAAATGCATCATCGTTTCGATCAAGCCCACAGGCAGAAACACGAGCAGTAGCGAGTGTGCCCCAATGAGCATCGAGGCCTTCATCTTAATTGGCGGCCGCTCCACACGCCTGGGCCGCGACAAAGCTGCGGTGTCACTCGGCGGTTCGCCGATGGTGTTTCGGATCGGGGCGTCTATTCGTGGGGCTCTGGACGGAGTCCTGGTTAGACTTGTAGCAGCGGATGAACGGCAGCTCCTGGCGCTCAGCGGTCTGGATACGCTCGATGGGTTTGTCTTCGACATATACCAGGGACGCGGGCCGGCGGGCGGCCTGCACGCTGCGTTGGCTAATACAGATAAAGAATGGGCATTTATTGCTGCGTGTGATATTCCGTTGATCTCTGCTGATCTGATCAGGTGCCTCGCCGACAAAATAAATGACAGTGTGGATGCTGTCGTTCCTGTCCAGCCGGATGGAAGGCTCCAACCGCTGGCCGCTTTTTATCGTGTGAAGATCGTTCGCGAAAGACTGGAAGAATCACTCGAAAGAGCACGCCCGGCTCCGTCAATGAAGGCAATACTGGACGGGCTAAGGGTGCTCGCCGTTGATTTTGAGGAGATAAAGAATCTCCCCGGCGCAGAATTGTTATTTACAAACGTGAACTCTTGCGAAGACCTTTCCGCGGCGGAAGAGCGGCTGAGGACCATTCGCACATTAACGAGGAGCTCGCGTTGACAACATCACTTTTCGTTAACCCTAAAGGTCGTAGAGATGTCAGATTTCCTCGGGTCGATGGCGGGCGGGATTCTTACCTCAACGACTCCGACAACTGATCCTACTTCCAGAATTGTGGGATAGTCGATCAACTCCCGTCGACGGATCGAGAACTCGTCCCGAAATGTATTGAAGCCGTTTGCCGCAATAGCGATGCGATTGCGACCCTTCATCAACGATGGACTGACCAATTGAAATCGGCCGCGCGCGTCGGTTTTTCGGGTAATGGCTTTACCGTCCGCGGTCGTTATAGTTACCTTCGCATCGGGGATGACCGCTCCTGTTGCGTCGGCAACGGTTCCTTGAATGATTGGAGATTCAACCGACGTTTCGCTGCGGACGCCTTGCGAGTCATTCAAGGACAGGCGCTGTCCGCTGGCGACCGAGAACAATCCGAGAACCGCGGCGAAAACCGTTCCGGCGAGCGTTGCAATTCGTTTTCGGTATGCGGACAATCCTTCTGGACAGTCGCTTGTGATGACCGTTCCGTCGGTCCGACGACGAAGCCTTACGCACACGCGATTATTGTTATTTTCTATCAGCGAAGAAGCTTCAAAAGTCGTCAGGCCGGAAATGTTGTAAACCGTGAGTTCGCATCGATCACAGCGACGCGAGCGGTCGTCACCGTGCATCGAATCCCAACTTGCGGGACAGGGTGAAGCGACGTGGATATCGTTGATGTTGAACGAACGGTTACGCATGATTTTCATTGTAAATTAATGTGATCTAACGGTTTGCTCTCTTCGATGCTTGGGTGATCAAAGTCGTTGCCGCTGCCGCAGTGCTTTCTATACGCCGGTATGGCAAAATAAAAATATGGACTTTGTCCTCGACAAATTTCACGAAGAATGCGGTGTTTTCGGCATTTTCGGCCACCCGGAGGCCTCGACGCTGACTCAGCTTGGCCTATTCGCGCAGCAACATCGCGGGCAAGAAGCGTGTGGGATCGTTTCCAGCGATAACGGCCAGTTTCACGAATCGCGTTCTCAGGGCCTGGTCGCGGACGTGCTGAATGAGGATGAGTTGAGGAAATTGACCGGATCGGCGGCCATCGGGCACACCCGCTATTCGACCAGCGGCCGAAACACGATCAAAGAGGTCCAGCCGTTCTCGGTCACCTGCCAACACGGCGACATCGCGGTATGCCATAACGGCAATTTGCCGTTCGCGGCGGCGAAACGTGAGGAACTCGAGCGGGCCGGCGCGATATTTTCATCGACATCCGACACCGAAACCATCCTGCACAGCATTGCTCGAACACCCGCAGGGACCGTGATCGAGGCGATCGAAAAGGTACTAAAGGAAACGGAAGGAGCGTTTTCGCTGCTTTTCCTAGCGCCGAATGCTTTGATCGCGGTGCGCGATCCGCGCGGCTTTCGCCCGCTTGTTCTTGGCAAACAAAAAGATGCATGGTGTGTCGCGTCCGAAACATGTGCGTTCGACCTGATCGATGCCGAGTACGTTCGAGAAGTCGAACCCGGAGAGATGCTGATCATCAACGAATCCGATATCGAAAGCCGCCGCCCGTTTGCCGAAAAACCGCGTTCGGTCTGCACATTCGAACACGTCTATTTTTCGCGGCCCGATTCGATCATATACGGCCGGTCTGTCAATGAATCGCGTCACAAGATGGGCAAGCGTTTAGCGGTCGAACATCCGGTCGAGGCCGATCTGGTCGTCCCGGTGCCGGATTCCGGCGTGGCCGCGGCGATCGGTTTTGCCAAAGAGTCCGGCATCAATTTTCGTCAGGCTATCATCCGCAATCATTACGTCGGCCGCACCTTCATCGAACCGTCGCAGTCGATCCGTTCGTTCGGCGTGCGGTTGAAACTGAATCCGATCAAAGACTTGATAAAAGGCCAACGGGTTGTGCTGGTGGACGATTCGATCGTTCGCGGGACCACATCTAAAAAGATCGTCGAAATGGTCCGTGAATGCGGTGCCGAAGAGGTGCACATGCGAATTTCCTGCCCGCCGACGACGCATTCATGCTATTACGGCGTAGACACTCCGCATCGTCAGGACCTGATCGCGTCGCGAATGAGCAATGAAGAGGTCTGCGAGTATATCGGAGCCGATTCTTTGGGTTATCTCTCTCTTGACGGAATGCTTGAAGCGATCGGGATCGAGGCGTCGTCAACCTGCAACGCGTGCTGGTCGGGAAAATATCCGACGCTAATTGCGAACGGCAAGGCAGCTTAAGTTATATCGACTTTCAGCTCTCTTTCTTCCAATTTTTTACACATCTTTACAACAATCCCGCTAAATCCTGACATCCAGGCCGGTTTAAATGCGTCATATTGGTGTACCCGCTGACCGGCGGCTTAAATGAAAACTATAGATTCATTCTGCCAGCCGCACTCATTATGCCGAACAATATCGCGAACACGAAGATCAGCACGTAAATAACCATGACAACCAGCGTCATAATACCGACGAATCGCCAGAAAGACTTTTGGCTTCCGAGCGCCGCTTCCATTGCGACGTCACCGCCACCCCTCATCAGGTTTCCGATCGATGAGGCAAATTGATGTAGAAAATACGCCGGGGCGACATAAAGCCCGGCAAGCAGGATGTAAATGATTCCAATCATAGGGCCAAGACCGAAGCGCTCCATTCCGGGCCCCGCAGGCAATACGATCATCACGAGACCGCCCAGAACCATCAAACCGGCAAGTATGAACGAGATTACCGACATAAACCTCACCCACGGTTTGGTCGCACGCAGGTACTCGATCATCAGCGGGGTGACGGGAATATTCGACAGGCTGTCGGTTTGGTTTTGATACGGACTAACATTGTATTCTTGCATTTGCGATTTCCTCCGAAAAACCTCTTGTCTATAACGGGGCGAACAATTCGCTTTCGTTCTTCATCCAAATATCGTAAACTTGGCTTCCCAAGTCAAAAGAGACGCGGCAACCGCGGACTCTATAAAAATGGGGGCGACAGGCTTCGACAGGGGCTTGTATAGATCTTTGGATGCACGTCGGGCTTGCTTGTTAGCTCGTTAAAAAAACACGCGAAACACAAATGCTAATCAAGAATTAGCTCTTGCTGCCTAATTAACTTTAGCTACAGCAATGTCTTACGGGAAGTCCGCCTGATGCGACCCGATAAGGCATAACCCAGTTCAGGCTCGCTTCACGCCTCCACCTGCGGCGTGCGGTTAAAGTTAGCCGGGTATGTTGATGAAGAGGTCTTGTCGGTTCACCTGCTCTTCATCGACGAGACACGAGTGAACCGACTAAACGTGTAGATTTCACTGGTCGCAACCTTTGGATGCGGGTTCGATTCCCGCCGCCTCCACCATATTTATTTGAGCGATTGCAACTTCATCGTTGTGGTATATTACGTTGATTGATGAATGCGAAGACGACAAAACTCAAAGCGACATCTGCCAACGGGGCTCCGGGCGTCAAAGTTCGTAAATCTGCGAACGGGAAATTGGCAATGCCCCCGAGCGAGAAAAAGTCGATGTATGAACACTGGATAGAAAAATACGGAATTGATGATTCCGAATCCGCCAGTGGCACTTTAGAGATTTGGAAAATGGTTTACGAAACCCACAATAAACCGAAATCTTGATGGCCGTTATCACATTCGACACCTGCATTTTCATTAAATATCGCCAGCCGTTGATCAATCCCAAAGGATTTCGAATGACGGCTGTTGTTTTGCATGAACTTACGGTTGGATCCGAAGACGCGTATGTCATTCGAAGGATAGAGATCGAGCGTCGCAAGTACGAACGCGACGGCATCTTGCTTGTGCCGAATGGCGAAGACTGGTTTATAGCCGGAAAAGTAATAAACTCGCTTCAGCGAGGCCGAAAATCGGCGAATAAAGGTAGAACCCCAAAGATATCCGCCGAGGAATCGCGACGCATTATGCGTGACGTTCTTATCGCGCGCACGGTCAAACGTGAAAACGCGCTTCTGGTCACGGATAACACTACCGACTTCGAGAAAATAAAGAATTTCTGCAAAATCCGGACGATAACCGGTAGAGATTTTTTTGGTGCTTAATCGCGTTTCCCGCCGTCTCCCCGGCAATATTGAGCTAAGAAAATCGGATTTTTGTCTTCCCGCATCAATCGGGAAACGCTATAACTTGCGGCGATGGACCGCCGGAGCGTTTTGATTTTATCTCCAGCACGTAAACGTCGTTGCCCAAATTTTGAAACCGGGTGCGGTTGAACGGGCCGATGACCGAGTACGTCTTTTCGTTTGTGGCCACGTTGGTCAATTCCGCGATCGATCCTAGTAATCGACCCGCCGGGCCGAACGGTGAAAAGCTCCCGAAACTGACGCCGGTCGATGAGCCGCCGCCGAATTCATAGGCCCCGATATCGACAGGATCGAAAATTCCGCCTCGCAAAAATCCTCGCCGCTGGTCCCAGAAAAGTCTTACTTGGGCCGCCGGGCCGGGGCAAGTCGCATTCCAGACACAGCTATTCCCGGCGTTGACCGCAGGACTGCCGTTCAACAGCGCGTGCGTATCCGTCTGTCCGCCGTTGTCGGCGAGCGGCGCCAGCATCGGATTGATCGAGTTGTTCATGCTGACCCGATCTCCAATGACGCCGTCGGAAAACCCGGTACTTCCTCGCGCGTCGGTGACGATGTTGTTGCCAAGCGATGTAAATGCGCCCGAGATAGATGTGCCGGTCGCAAAGCCGCCCGTTGAGTCAATGATGGTATTAAGCACAGCGACTGTTCCCCCGGCGTCGTTGAAAATGGTTCGCGTTTGATTAAGAAAAGATCCGTTCAGCGTTAGTGTGCAGTTGACGAGCAGAACGTTGCCGCCATTCCAGATCGCGCCGCCATCGCCATAAGTGCCATTACCGCTAAAGGTCGAGTCAAAGATCTTAATCGTTCCGGATGTCGTATTGTGGATCGCTCCCGACCGCTCATAGCTGCTGTTTCCCCTGAACAGCGAACGCATGATCGTGAGGTCTCCGGAATTGTGAATCCCGGCAGCGTAACTAGAGGAACCATTATCAATAAACGAGACTTCGATGAGTTGGAGGGTGCCACCGTTCAGCAATGCTCCCGATGGGATACCTTTCCCGCCGTTCGCACCGCGAAGCGTTAGGCCGCGAATGACACCAGAACCGATAAAGCCGATCATTGAAAAGAATGGTTGTCCCGGTTGCGAACGGATGGTCAGCTTGCGGGCGCCCGGACCAACGATCGAAATATTGTATGAAAAAATCGTTAACGGACCCGTAAGGTCTATAACGGCGGGATATTGGAGAGCAAAGGTGACGATATCGCCCGGGACAGTATTGCCCTGGACAGTCCCGGCCCTCGTCTCCTCTATTGCTGCTCGGAAACTGCATTGACCATTAGAGTCCGAGCAGACGCGGTCGCCCGGGTTCGAATCGCTGGTATCGCCAGTGCTATTAACAGTGAAGACTTTAGCCGGCGTCTGTGAATAATTGACGACCGGGCCGGCGATGAACAGGATGCAAAGAAAAGCAAATGGGAGGACTACGATCTTCATAATGACTTTCCTGTTTTTAGATCATTTCTAACTTCGGTTTTTCGAGCACCGATCTGACCGGCGTCGAGTTTTGGCCTCTTATTATTTCGGCCCGTGTTCAACAATAAACCGGAAATCCGCAAACTTTCCAGCCGTGCTGAGCTGATCGGTCGGGAAACCGAAAGGAATTTCGTCAAGCCCGATCGGGATCGGGCCGCCACCAATAACGGCACGTTTACCTCTGATCTCCAGGATGTAAAAATCACTCGCAACGTTCTGGAAACGGAATGCGCCGAATGGATTCACGGCGCCATATATTTTTTTCTTGGTCGTGGCACTTGTGAGTACAGCGACCGCGCCGCTAAAAAGTGCAGGCCTGCCAGGCCCCGGTATCAGGCCGAACGATATGTTTTCGATTGGCGGTCCGGCACCGGCCTCAAACGCGCCGATATCTACCGCCGCTCCAACCTTACGGAAGTATCTCCCGCGCTGATCCGATGCAAGTTGATCGATTCGCGGGGCAGACTCGCACGTGTCCGCGACGACGCAGTTGTTGCCCGCATCGATCGCGGGACTTCCGGCAAGCAAAGCTCGGGTGTCCGTATGACCGCCGTTATCGGTAAGAATTCCGAGCAGCGGGTTGATTGCATTGTTCTCACTCACCTGATCGTTATTCACGCCGTTCGTAAATCCCGTGCTGTTGCGGGCGTCAGTAACGATGTTATTCCCTTTAGAAATGAAGGCCCCGCTCAATGAGGCCGGAGTGGATGCGTCGTCACTGCCGATGATTGTGTTTAGAACGTTGATCGACCCCGACTCGTTGAAGATGCCCCGCGCGGCGTCGGTTGCGGCATTGTGGGATATCGTATCGTTGGCAAGCCAAATACTTCCCGTATTGTAAATAGCGCCCCCAACAGATGCTGAATTATTCGTGATCGTCGAATTGGTCATTGTAGGACCGAAAAATCCCTGATTGGAAATTCCTCCGCCTGTGACGCTCGCGATATTCGAATTGACCAGCACCCGGTTCATAAAAAGGCTTCTCGATGCATTTGCTATTCCACCGCCGTTGGCCGCCGAGTTTGCCGTTATCGCGACATCCGAAATACTGACTCCGCTGTTCGCCTCGACCAGGATACCGCCTCCGTTTCCACTACCCGAATTTCCGTTCCTAATACTCATTCTGCGGATCTCGACCCCGCCGTTGCCGGACGCGATCCGAAAGACCCTAAAATTGGCCGTGCCCGGAGCAAAACTGCGCTGAACGGTCAGCCTTCTCGCACCCGTGCCGAATATCCAGATTCCTGAAGTGACGTTCAATTCGCCCAGGGTCAGATCGATAACGGCGGGGTTTGGCAACGCAAAGACAATCAGGTTGAGGCTATTGACATTCGCGACCGGCTCATAATTCGACTCCTCTATCGCGGCCCGCAGGGTGCACCGGCCATTCGAATCGGAGCACAGGCCGTCCCCCACGGCTGCATCGACGGTATCGGCGGCACTATTTACCGTGAACAGCGGCCCGATCGAAATCTGGAACGAGGATTGAGCATTGATTCCGGTTGCGAAGCAAAGCGAAAAAAACAGCAGGGAAACGATAGGAGGTGAGGCTTTTGCATTGTCGAGTTAGAGCTTAGGATAATAATCGGTCACTAAGAAAGATAGCACTCCCCGAAGCCGTGTGTAAATTCTTTTTTCTTCTGGGCGATTATCTCGGTTATAAACCGGATGCAGCGTCGAAGGAGTTGGTTGCATCATTGGCATCCATGTTCCTGGTCGGTCTATCATGTGTCGTTGACGACAGTTTACTGACATTAGGCAACACACAACGTTTTGAACAGATTTGAGTCGAAAATAAAGAAAATCGGCATAAACCCCGTCGTCGATCCGCCGGAGGACGTGCTGACCGCGCTTTTCGAACAGGCGGGTAAATCGAAAGGTCCGATACCGGTTTGCGGAAACCTCAACGGTGCCGCGTTTATTCAGACGCTTGTAAAGTATGCCGGAAAGTGGCGTTTGTATATAAACGGGCCGATGCTCGCGGATTCAGGTTTGAAGGTCGGTGATACGGCAAAGGTTGAGATCGCATTCGACCCGCGTCCACGCAAAGTTCCGATGCCCGCATTGTTTCGAAAGGCCCTACAAAACAATGCGGCAGCCGGAAAGGCGTTTAAAGACCTCACCGCATCCCGCCAAAAAGAGATACTTCGATATCTCGGTTCGCTCAAGACGGAGAAGTCATTATTGCGAAATGTAGAAACGATAGCTCGACAACTCGCCGGTAAGCCGGTTGACAAACCTCATGTGGTGATGCGGATGAAAAAGAAAAACTAGACCGCCGTTATAGCCGGCGAGGGCCGTTTTCGCCTCGCCGCGAGATAAAAACCTAGACCGATCAGATTCGTCACAACTATAAGCCCGCCAATCTTCAGTGCAAAAAGAAGCTGACTTTCGACTTTTACGGATGACAAAAGCCTATGGGGTATTATCGGCAATCAAGCGCAGAAAAGAAGATGTCTTGAAAGACGTTTTTTATCCCCGAATGGATAGTTTCAATAGCGTCGGGAGAATCCCGACGGCACCGTCTGAACAATGCACCGACGCTGAAGGCGTCGAATAAATTGTTGATAATGCGTCCCTTACAGGGACCTAAACCTTGATCGCGATTCTTCGTCGGGTTTCACCCGACGCTATTAAATTTCTCGCTTTCAGCGAGCAGAAGGGACTCTTCAGACATCCTCCCAATGAAAAAAAGGCCGCCTTTTTCAGGCAGCCCTTTCGTCATCGAAAAATGCCGGACGTTTATTGAGCGATAAAGTCCAGACCGGCGAAATTGTCGGCGAGATTTATTAGCCGCGGCTCGAATTGATATCGTTTGCTGCGGACGTTTGCCAAATAGCTTTCGCCAACCGGAACATCGACAAACACGAAATATCCGAATCCATTTGAGGTCGCCGTGCGGGCAACGCCATCCGGTCCGTTCAATACGACCGTAGCGCGGCTGATCGCCCGTCCGTTGGCATCGGTAACCCGGCCGCTGATCTCGGCCCCGGCTGCCAATGGTGTCAGGCTGATGGTAAAGTTGGCCGACGAAACGCCTACCGGATTGGCAAAGTCGGCTTCGCGCACTCGTATGCGAGCGGTCGATGTCGGTGAGTTGGGCACCGTCCATCCGGAGTAACTTCCGGTATTGGCAACGCTCGAAGCAATTACGGTCGGAAAGGTCGTTCCGCCGTCGGTCGAAAGCTCGATGCGGACATTCCTGTTGAATCCGCCGTTGTTAACCCACGTAATCGTTCGCGTTGTTCCGATCACGGCGCCGCCGCCGTTGGGAGTTACGCCGGTGATCGTGTCGGCCGTAAGATCGGAGGTCACATCCCTATACCAGCCTATGTCGCGCATCAACTGACGGGTAAAATCAAGATCGAGAGGCAGGCCCGTGTTGATCGCCGGTTCCATTAACAAATTCGGCGCGGCGGCGGTGTTCCAATGCGAGACCGACGAACCCTGTTGGAACGGATTGGGCGTATACATTTCCACCCGGCCAGTGGCGGCGTCGCGGCCCGCGGTCAGCGTACCGGAGGCGATTTTGATATTGGAACCGTCCCAAAGCAGATTGTTTGTATTAATGCCCGAAGCGCTTCGCTCGGCGGTCGTCATGTTGTTCCAGAATTTTGAGGTTGTCCGGTCGAACATGAACCTCGACCAAACGTCCGGACGTCCATTGCGGTAAACCCCGCGGATAGTAGCTGAGTTAGCCGTGTAGGCGCCGTTGCCGACGGACCCTTGCAGTTCAAAGGTATTTGCCGTCCTGTTAGCGACGGTCCACGTTCCGTTTGCCGCCGTGTTGCCGGTTGCTCCCGTGACCGTTACCTGGTCTCCGTTCGCGAGACCGTGCGTGTTTGACGTTACCACGATGGGAGAAGCATTGGTGGCACTAGTAAGGGTTATTGTCGTGGCAAAGCTGGAAAAGCCCAATCCGTGCCCTAGTTCGTGAAGCAGGACGACCAAAAGATTGATCGTATTGCTCGGCGTGGAATTATCCAGGCCGTAATAAAACCGCGTGCCCGCACCAAGACAGGCATTGTCGACGTCCGTGTTGAACCTCGCACTGATCAGGTCCAGCCCCCCTGTCAGGTCCGATCCGGCCTGCTTATTCGCGAGAGCGACGTGATAATCCGTATTGGCGAACTGGGCATTAGCGAAGTTTGCCGCCGTATAATTAGTTCCTGCCGAGCCAAGAACGCCGCCGCTGGTCGAGCAGGGAGTCAGGACGTTGAACTGGGCATTCACCTTGATCGCGGATGAACTATCGAGAAAAGCTCCCCAAATTGCGGCCGCATTATTAAAAAGGTTCAAGCGCTGCTGTCCGAGAGTTATTCCGTTATTGCCGCCTTCCGGAACCCTGACCGACGGGTCGTTAAAGCCTTCGCCTACGCCATCGCCGTTTACGATAGTTATCGTCGCCGACTCAGGCCGGGAAAGGATGTCTTGCTGAACTGCTTCGGCCGCCAGCTTGCTGTAAAACAAATATTCGCCTTCCGACATGCCGTGTCGTGCCGCGATCACCGCCGTGCTCTCTTTTCCAAAATCATTTTTTGCGAATCGTTCGCCCGTTTCCAGATTCCGGCCCAGAAAGTCGTTTGCTTCCTGCAGGTTTGTGACGCACGCCGCTATCGGC
>JABFSB010000482.1 GCA_013140875.1 Acidobacteriota bacterium | reverse complement strand
CAGTTACTTTGATCTAGTGGTTAGCCGTATTAACGTGTCGGATATTGAGCTCGATCGCCGACCGCAGTTCGTCCGCCGCGATCACGGTCGTGCCTACTTTTTCAACCGCCAATCCGGCACCTATGTTGGCAAAGGTGATGGCCGAATGCATGTCCGCTTTTGCGCCGATTGCCGCGGTTAAAAGGGCTGCGACCGTGTCTCCGGCACCGGTTACATCAAAGACCTGGCGGGCCAATGACGGAAAATGTACCGGATCTTCGCCGGTTCGAAAAAGCTTCATCCCGTGTTCGCCGAGAGTGATAAGCAATGAATCGATCGCCGTATAGGACAAGATCTTCTTTGCTGCGACGTCGGCCATCTCTTCGCCGCCGTTTTCGATGCCGGCGGCATTTAACGCCTCGTTCAGGTTTGGCGTAAGGATGGTCGCGTGGCTGTACTTGGTCAGATCACGGCTTTTGGGATCGGCTATCAGAGGTCGTCCGTGCTGTTTTGCTTCGGCTATTACGGAAGCGATCAGCGACCGCGTCAAACATCCTTTTGCATAGTCCGACAGCACGATCGCATCAACGTCCGCGATCACGCTTTTTACATGGGCGAGAAGGCCCGCTTCTTCCGGGGCCGTTAACGGAATATCCGTTTCCTCATCAATACGTGCGATCTGCTGATTATGGACCAGCACTCTCGTTTTAGCCGTGGTCGGCCGCGTTTCGGACAGTAAAAGAAACTCATCGGAAATACTATGTTCACGCAGCGACCGCCGCAGGCATTCTCCCGCCCCATCCGCACCGATTACGCCCGCCAGAATCACGTCCGCGCCTAAGGCCGCAATGTTTGCCGCGACGTTCGCCGCTCCGCCGGGAATATTTGAAACGCTTTTCAGGGCGACGACCGGCACTGGCGCTTCGGGCGAAATACGCGTTGCGTTTCCCCGCCAATATCGGTCCAGCATACAATCGCCAACAACCAAAATCCGCGTGGCCGGGATGCGTTCAAGCAGTTTTAGAAGATCGCCGCTGTTATTCATTTCGTCCGATGTCCCTTCATTTCGGCAAATAAACAGCCAATTTGTTCCTCACCCATGCAATCTCTTCTTTTTCAAGGACTCTTTTCAACACTATAAAGCCGTAAACCGCCGCGGCCGCAAAAGCGATCAATATGGTCCAGGCATTTAATCCTTGAAAATAGATCATCGCCGCCAGCGGTATCAACATTACCGCCACGGCCGCCAGAAATGCCGAAATGTGCTGCTGCGTGTATGAAACGCCGCCGATCCTGCTAGCGATTACAAAGAGAAAGACGGTATCGAACACGACGCGAAGGCTCCATGCGGCGGCCGCGCCGCTTGCGCCGAAACGCGACGCCATCAGCCACACAAGTAAAATATAAGGCAAAAGCTCGATCCAGTATACCTTCGCGAAAATTTCCGACCGGCCGGAAGCCATGATCACCGAATACGGGAAGTATGCAAGTACGTTAAAAACCAGGCCTAAGACTGTTATATAAAATGGTCCCGTGCTTTCACGGCCGAAAACGGGACTGAACCAATAGGTGAAAAATGGTCGTCCCGCAAGGATCATGAACACGACGACCGGAACCAGCCAGATCAGCGTTAAGCGGATACCGCGCGAATAGAGAGTATTCAAAGCAGGCCGGTTCTCTTCGCTTTGAAGCTGAGCGAACGCAGGGAAAAGCGACTGTACCATCGAACCCGAAAATAGCGTCAGCATGGAAGCGAACGCCGCCGCGATCGAATAATAGGCAAGCGTTTCGACCGAGGTTACCCGCGCAAGGACGAATTTTTCCAGGTTAATAAGCAATACGCCCGCAATTCCCGATATTACCAAAGGGCCCCCGAACTTTATCATCGGTCTGATGGATTCGCGGTCGATAGAAAACCCGAGCATCTCGGGCAGCAGCCTGGCCGATACGACGAGATGGCTGGCAAGCGTAAAAAGCGAAACACACAAAGCGACGATCACCGCGCCGATCACGCCACCGCCAAGATATACGACGATCGGCGTCACCAGTAGGCCCAAAAGCCGCATCCCGGACATTATCCAAATATTCAGGTCCATCCGAAGCCGTGTAAGCTCAGGCGTATTAAAGATACTATTTAGAAAATTGACTACAAAAATGACGCCCGCAAGCCGCAGGGCAACGGCGGCTTCGGCCAGTTGGTGTTCCGGAACATTGGCTATCTCCGCGATCGTTCGCGCAAAAATTATCATCACCGCGGCCGGCGGCAATGACGACATAAACGCGATCAGGGCGGAGGTCCGTACGATACGAGCTTCGCGTTCCCGCCCGCCCTCCGCAAAAGCGGCGGAAGCGAATTTGGTCGACGCGACATTCATCCCAAAATCCGCAAAACCGAAGTAGGTGGGTATCAGGAGTACCAGGACAAAAAGCCCATAGCCATCCGCACCAAGAAGCCGCGTTACGAGCGGCGTGGTGAAAAGCGAAAAAAAGATCGGGACCATTAGCCCGACCAGCGTCCAGAGCGTGCCCTTAACGACCTTTACGGTCATCCCGGCGGCCGGCGATCTTGTCTGTGGAATGTCCGCGTCGGGCGCAATGGGTTCGGGATTCACTTGCAAAGTTTATGTAGCCTTTCAGCCGGGTGTCAAACGGAATCCGTGCAATACTGATTTCGAGCCGACCAGGCATGGGACCTGGATGACGGGGTCGACAAAAACTACAACGGCAAAATCGGCTTCGTCGTTCGTCACTCGAACAGCGTAGACGTTTAGGTTGGGGGAGTACGCAAATTATGGGAGATTGTGCTCACATGAAGGACGACGGCGGCTGTGAGGTAAAGCCGGACCGTCAATCGAATCAGCAATTCGATCCGAAACGGCCGGAAGGCGATATCGTGATCACGAAATCGGTCGGCCAGGGCGGCGTGAACATCTACGACGACGTATACAATATTCAATATGGCCTCGACCAGGTTGCCCCGATCGACGGCGGACCGAGCCCCCAACTGGTGATCGACGGCTTATGCGGACCGAAAACAATCAAAGCTATCCGCGATTTTCAAGTGAAGCATTTCGGTTGGGCCGGCTGCGACAGCCGCATCGATCCGGGTCAGCAGACGCTGGCAAAGCTCAACGAAAAACGAAACCGCAACGTTTATCCAACCATTCCTTTAAGCCTGAACACGGACGGCTGGCTGCTGACCGGAATGCTGCAGCACGTTCCGCACACTCGCTCTTGTGTTCACGCGGCGATGACAAATATCTCGTTGGCAATGGCCGTTGCGGACAGTCAGGACAGCGGGTTCCTGGGATCGAACCGCCAACAGCGAATGAAGCTGTTGAACAGGCATTTCAAGATCGACAACTTTAAAGTTCGGCTTCCCATACTGCAGCAGATGCACGACACCTACGGCTTCATGCTGAACGTGCTGAATCGCCCCGAGGCATTTATCACGCTCGATACCGACAATAGCGGCGAAAATATTAGCAGCGTGTCCATCGCCCGTTTGGGAGGATTTCACGACAAAAAAGACGTTTCAGGACGAATCCGCCTACGCCGCGGAGTTTTTTTGGCAACCGGCATTCAGGATTTCGCCGCCCACATATTCATCCACGAACTGCGCCACTTTGTCGCAAAAGACGGCACCCAAGGCCACTTCGCCAAAGGCTGGGTCACCGACCCCGGTATGCAGGCCCTGAGAGAAACCGAAACCGTCAACAACTGCGACACCTTCGCCGGCTTCGCCCTCGAAGCCAAAAACGGCGAAATGGAACGTCCGCCATGGATCAAGTCGGATGTTTTCAGATAGTCGGAACCGCCTGCGTGAGCGGGCGGCCAGTATTGTCCGCTCA
>JABFSB010000115.1 GCA_013140875.1 Acidobacteriota bacterium | reverse complement strand
CACCGTGAACCAATGAGTCATAACGAAGTTTTCAGTCTTTTTTCCGGTTCCCTCAAGGTCGGGCGGTTCGTAGGCGATGTCGATCTGTCCCACTGCCGACCGGACAGATTTTGTCGTGTCGTACGGCAGGTCGCCGAGACCCTCGAATCCGGCCTCCAGGGCAAATCGCTGCGTTTTGCCGTCCGGCAGCCTTCGCGAGTATATGATTACGAGCTTCTTTTTCTCAAGCGGAACTTCCGATCCGAGATTTACATCGATTTTTTCCAATTTAAAGCCGCTCGGCAGGCTGGTTGGCAGCGGGACCGCGGTCATCTGCTTGGCACTACGCAATATCTCCAAATGCATGTCCGAGGAGATGCCGGGAAAGCGTTTTTCGGCCTGGGCGGAAACGACGATCGATACGACCAAGCCTAGCAACAAAGCACAAAAAAGCTTTTTCATCATGACTACTACTCCTTTTTCTCGGCCCAGATTTGTACGAGGTTGACGAGCGTTTCCGTCGATTTTTGCAGACCTTTTCGGGAGTTGAATTCGAGTTTGCCATGAAAATTATGCCCGCCGGTGAACAGGTTCGGCGTCGGAAGTCCCGCCGCAGTTAGACGAGAGCCATCGGTCCCTCCGCGAATCGGCCTTAGCTCGGCCGTCACGCCTGATCGCTTGGCGGCTTCGATCGCGTAGTCGGTCAGTTGCGGATAATTTTTCAGCACTTCCTTCATGTTCAGATAACCAAGCACGCTGGCGTATTCGATCTTTACATTCGGATATTTCTTCTGCGTTTTTGCGATAACTTTCTTGATCGCCGCTTCCTGGCCGGCGAGTCCCGTAATATCGAAATCGCGAAGCAGAATCTTAACAGTCGATGTCTCGACATCGAGATTGCCGACGTAGGGATGTATAAATCCAACGCGGCCTTCCGTGGTTTCAGGACGGTTTTTTACCGTCTTCGGAAACTGGGCAAGAAAATCGCCGGCGGCGTAGGACGAATTTACCATGATGCCCTTCGCCGTTCCCGGATGCGTCGATTTGCCGCGAAAGGTGACGGTTGCGGTACGTGCCGACCAGGTTTCGTTCGAGATATCGCCGAGCTGTTCGCCGTCCACTGTATAGGCAAACTTTGCTCCCCAGCCTTTGATGTCGAACTTATCAATCCCGCCGCCGACCTCTTCGTCGGGCGTAAACGCGATCGCAATATTGCCGTGCTTGATCTGCGGATTCTGCATCAGCGTATCGATCATGGTCATGATCTCGGCACAGCCCGATTTATCGTCCGACCCAAGCAGCGTCGTCCCGTCCGCCGTGATGATATCGTCGCCGATCAGATTTTTCAGGTCGGGGTTCTGTGCGACGGTTATGATCTGTGTCTTATCATTCGGCAACACTATATCGCCACCCTGATAGTTCTTGTGGATGATCGCGGTCACATTCGCCCCGCTCACGGCAGGTGACGTATCCATGTGAGCAATAAACCCTATCGTAGGCACCGCGCTATTGTCCGGCAAGTTGCCCGGAACCATCCCATACACGATTCCCCATTCGCTAATCCGAACGTCCCGCACACCAAGCGCCTTCAATTCGCTTTCAAGAAGCCGCGCCAGATCAAGCTGCTTCTTCGTACTAGGGGGTGCAGGCTGGTCCTCAGCGGATTGGGTGTCGATCTTCACATAGCGAAGGAACCGGTCCATTGCCGATTCAGTCGGTGGTTTGTTTTGGCTAAACGACGTGACGAATGAATTCAGGATGACGGCACAGATTAAAAGAGTTCTCATATTAGTAATTCAAAAGTGCGACTCTAAGGTTTCAACGAAAGATCCGGCAACGTAAAAAATGGAAGAAAATCGCTCGGACGGACAATCTTAAGCCTTCTGTATTGCTGCCGGAATTCTTTGCTAGTCTGATCGAAACCAGTCATCAGATCAAGCAAGTCTTTATCCCAGGTAACGAGGTATTCAGCGTCGCACTCGATGGCGAGATTAATTATGATCTCGTCGTCCGGGTCACGATCCAAACGAAATCTGGGAGGGACTTTCTCGACCAATTGTGAGATGTAAATTATTTCCGAAACGAACGCTTCAACTTGCACCGAAGTGAGTTCCGGTAGTTTCGAAAGAATATAAGGACGCAGCATCACGTCTCGGACTTCACGAATGGTGGCTGCGGATATAAACGAGACGACCCTTCCGTCATTCGCCAGATCGAAACACTTTCCTGCGGATCCGGTCGGATTTAAAAGAGCCTGAACAAATATGTTGCAATCGAAAACAGCGAAAGTCGGAAGCCGCACCATTTCTAACTCCGCTGGTTGTTTTTCTCGTCACGGATAGCCTGTCTCTCACGGTCGATGATCTCGTTTAATTCTTCCTCGGTCATCCCGCTTTCCACAAAATTCTTTCTGACTGGTGCAAGGATCTCATCAAGCGTTTTAGCCCGCTCAACGTCTCTTTCAATTAGGCGCTGAAGATAAACATCAAGGTCGAACCCATTTGCCAGGGCTCTTTTTCTTAAAACCTCTTCAACCTCGGCCTTTAGCTCAAGCACAACTGTCATATCAATTATCCTCTAGAGAACTATACCAAAGGCCCGCACGGAAACTATAACTTAAACTTTAATACAAACATTCTTTTCTTCCGTAAAAAACCTCAACGCCTCGAACCCGCCTTCCCGGCCCATGCCGCTATCTTTTACACCGCCGAATGGCGTTCGGAGGTCGCGGAGCATCCAGCAGTTTACCCAGACGATGCCGGATTCGAGTGCGGCTGATACGCGGTGGGCTCGGGAAAGGTTTTCGGTCCAGACGGTGGCGGCCAGGCCGTAACGGACGCTGTTGGCGTAGACGAGTGCTTCGTCTTCCGTGTCGAATGTTTGAAGGGTAACGACCGGGCCGAAGATCTCTTCTTGGTTCGTGCGGCAATCGTGCGGCAGGCCTTCGATTACGGTGGGTTGGATGAACCAGCCCGTCAAGGCAGAACCCCCTGCGTCAGCGGGGGGCAGGGTGTATGAGCAGAATAAAGCCGAGTTCACTACGGGCGACGTGCCCCCCGCTGACGCAGGGGGGTCTGACCTGCCACCCGCAAGGATCGTTCCGCCTTCGGTTTTTGCAAGTTCGATGTAGGCCATTATCTTGTCGAAGTGTGGTTTCGAAACGATTGCTCCGACATCGGTCGCAGCATCCTGCGGATCGCCGACCTTTAAGGCAGAAACGCGTTCGACGAAGTCGGTTTTGAATCGCTCGTATAGCGGCCGCTCGATAAATATCCGCGAACCGCAAAGGCAAATCTCGCCCTGATTTGAAAAAGAAGAGCGGACGGTCGTCGCGAGCATCTCTTCATAATTACAATCGGCGAAGATAATGTTCGGATTTTTCCCGCCGAGTTCGAGCGAGAGTTTTTTGAACATCGGCGCCGCGACGCGTGCGATTTCTTCACCCGTCTTTGTGCCGCCGGTAAACGAGATTGCTTTTACGTCTTTGTGAGCAACGATCGCCGAGCCAACTTTTGGCCCCGTTCCATGAACGATATTCAGAACTCCGGCGGGCAGACCGGCTTCGATGCACAATTTAGAAAGGAGGTAGGCCGTCATCGGTGTCACCTCACTCGGCTTGGCAACGACGGTGCATCCAGCCGCGATCGCCGGTGCGATCTTCCAGGTAAAAAGATAGAGCGGCAAATTCCACGGCGAGATGCAGCCCACTACACCCAGCGGTTGCCGAAGCGTGTAGTTGATCGCATCGCTTCCGACGGTTTCGTGCGATTCATTCCATACGTGCATTGCCGCGGTCGAATAGAAGCGAAAATTCGCCATGGCGCGCGGGATGTCCACGGTTCGTGCCAAGAC
>JABFSB010000092.1 GCA_013140875.1 Acidobacteriota bacterium | reverse complement strand
CTGTCTCCGCCGGAACCGGTGCTGGTCACCTGACCAAGAGCCGTCGAGGCAATAGATAAAATTAGGATTGCAAATAAAGGAATAAATCTGGGGGTAAAATTCGTCATTAAATCTTGTCTCGAACCCTTTCCCGGAAAATATTAGATGGGTTTAGGCTATAATTTTGAGCGTAAAACGCCGAACTCGCTTTAATGAGTTCAACGCTCACCGGGAACAAAAGTTCCCTGTTTACAACATATTAGGTTTAGTTTGGCGAACGCTCTCCATCGTTAACGTAACACATGAACCCGTCAGGGTCAATGTTTATAAGGACTTCGAACGTTTTTCAGCCTACCGGCGGGCCGACTTGGCGGCCGGTTTCGATTCGAGCAGTGCCGCCGCAAAAACCTGGCTCACATGCTCCACGAATACAAAGTTCAAATCGTCCCGAACTTCCTGCGGCAGATCCTCAAGATCTTTCGCGTTCGGCGCCGGCAAAATGACGGTTTTCAGCTTTGCCCGTCTGGCCGCAAGCAACTTTTCTTTGACTCCGCCGATCGGGAGCACGTTGCCCCTTAAAGTGATCTCGCCGGTCATCGCAACGTCTTTTCGGACAGGCCTCTGAGCAAGGACCGACACGAGAGCGGTCGCCATTGTAATGCCCGCGCTCGGACCGTCTTTCGGGATCGCCCCTTCGGGTAAGTGTATGTGAATGTCGAAGTTATCGATCACCTCGTCTGGAATGCCAAGTTCCGCCGACCGTGCCTTTGCGTAAGAAAAAGCCGCCTGGGCCGATTCCTGCATCACATCGCCAAGTTGTCCGGTCAGCATCAGTTTGCCCTTGCCTTTGGTCTTGAGGGCCTCGATAAAAAGAATGTCGCCGCCGACGGCCGTCCAGGCAAGCCCGGTGACGGTGCCGATCTGGTCCTTTTTCAACGCTCCTTCCTGAAAGATCTTCGGGCTGCGGAGATAATCTTTTACATCGTCCGCGGTTACCTTCATCGGACGAAAATCCTCTTCAAGTTCGGCCTTCTTTCGGGCGATCTTGCGGGCAACCTTGCCTATTTCACGTTCAAGGTGCCGCAAACCGGCTTCCTGCGTATATTCGCTGATTATCTTGGTGATTGCCTTGCGGTCGAACTTTACATCGTCTTTTTCAAGGCCGTTCTCTTCGATCTGCTTCGGGATCAAATGCCGCCGGGCGATCTCGTATTTTTCCTCTTCGGTATAGCCGGAGAGCGAGATTATCTCCATCCGGTCGCGCAATGCCGGCTGGATCGTATCCAACACGTTAGCCGTGGTCATAAACATCACGTTCGAAAGATCGAACGTAATGCCGAGATAATTGTCACGAAATGTCGAGTTCTGTTCGGGATCGAGCACCTCGAGCAAAGCGGAACTCGGATCGCCGCGGAAATCGGCCCCGACCTTGTCGATCTCGTCCAGCATTATCAGCGGATTGTTGGTTTCGGCCTGCTGGATCGCTTGAATTATGCGTCCCGGCATGGCGCCGACATATGTTCGCCGATGGCCTCGGATCTCGGCCTCGTCATGCATGCCGCCGAGGCTCAATCTCATAAACTTTCGGTTCAAAGCTCTCGCGACCGAACGGCCGAGCGAAGTCTTGCCGACGCCCGGAGGGCCGACGAGACACAGGATCGAACCTTTCGGCTTCGCAATCAGCTTTCTTACCGCAAGGGCTTCGACGATCCTTTCTTTAACGCGTTCAAGGCCGTAGTGATCTTCGTCGAGGATCTTTTCGGCTTTTTTGAGATTCAAATTGTCTTTAGACGCCTTCGACCAAGGCAGCTCGGTCATGATGTCGAGCCAGTTTCGCAGAGTTGCCGTTTCAGCGGTGTCGGGATGCATACGCTCGAGCTTTTTCAACTGGCGAAGCGATTCCGTTTCAGCATTCTCGGGCATTCTTGCATCGAGGATCTTTTTCCGGTAATTCTCGATCTCTTCAAAAAGCTCGTTGCCGTCGCCCAGCTCACCCTGGATCGCCTTAAGCTGCTGCCGCAGAAAATACTCCCGCTGCGAGCGATCGATGTCCGCCCGGGCCTGAGAGTTGATTTCCTGCTGCACCGTGAGCACGTCGATCTCTTTATTAAGAAGATCGTTTACGCGGCGAAGGCGCTCGACCGGTTCGGAAATGTTCAGGACGCTCTGAGCATCTTCGACCTTTAGTTCGAGGTTCGAGGCCGAAAGGTCGGCGAGGCGTCCCGCGTCGTCAAGATTTGCAATTATCGCCAGCACCTCGGGCGAGATATTTTTGCCTAGGCTCGCGGCCCGCTCCATCGAGCCGCGCACGTTGCGAACAAGCGCCTCGACCTCGAGCGAACCTTCGGGAGCAAGAGGTTCCGAGATCGGGGTAAGTGAAACCCTGACGTGATCGCCGCCTGCGTGTACCGCGTCTATAACCGACCGCGAAAGCCCCTGAATCAAAATGCGAATGCGCCCATCAGGCAGTTTCAACATCCGCATTATGATCGCGACGGTGCCGACCGAGTAAAGATCGTCCTGCGCCGGGTCCTCCATGTTTACGTCCTTTTGCGAAACAAGGACGATCATGCGGTTATCTTTAAGGGCTTCTTCAACGGCCTTGATCGATTTGTCGCGGGAAACGAACAGGGGCACGATCATGAACGGATAGATCACAATGTCGCGCAGCGGCAAAGCGGGCAACTCCGACGGGATCTGCATCATCGGCTCGACAAGTTCATTGTCGGCAACGCCGATAGGAAAATCTTCGATCTCAACCATAAACTAATAGTCTAAGCCTCTAGCGGCGGAACGGCAAATACGGCCAAAATCCAAAAAAGAAGGACAGGGCACGGAAAGTCTCGTGCCCTGTCCCGAATTCTACTTCGATGGTTTGTCGAGCCCTACTGGATCTCGACCCAATCGCCGGTGTGAATCTCCTGAGCCGTGCGCGTGATAACGGCGGTAGCCGTCTTTTCTTTCACGTTTAGCACGACCAGTTCGCCGACTATCTTCCTGATCTCCGGACGATCATCCTTGGCCTCGGCGGTCGTAACAACTCTTCCGCGAGCCTGGTCGCCCGATTTGCGGGCCGCCTGATTCGAGAATTTTCCACCGCGGTAAACTCTGCTCTGATAACCTTCGTCTCGTGCACTCAAGGATTCGTTCTGATCGCCTTTGAGCAAGTTACCTTTGCCCAAGGGGCGAAACACCGTCAGATAATCGCCTACCTGAACGTTGTCTTCCGAGCCGAGATCGATATACACGATCTGATCGCGTGTCAGGGTTTCCTGGTTGTCGCGTGCCATGAACAAGCGGCCTGTTGCCTTGCCCGAAGGATCGGCAAATAGATCGAGCGGGCCTCTGCTTTGATGCATTGGGCTGGAGCGCTGCGGCATCGGCTGGACGAGATCGCCCAACAGGAAATTGTCGCACGAGTTCTTGACCCGTGCTACCGAAAGGTCGCCCTTTACCTTAACGATCTCGACAGAACCGACTTCCTGAACCAGAAATCCGAGATTATCTTTCTTGGTCCAGCGCGTCTCAACCCTTCCTTTCGGTCTGACTACCGCCAGCATATCGCCTACCTGGATTCCTTTACCCGAACCCATGTTCAAATAGACATAATCGCCTTGGCTGTAGAGGTACTGGTCCTGCTCTTCAACGCCTCCGATCAACTTGTTTGATGTGTCGATCGGCGAAGTTTGCACATAACCGGCACAGTATAGATTGTTTCTTGAAGCCACGGTCATGGGCTTTGACGGCCCGGAAACGACCGCAGGCCGCTGAGCGGCCGAAAGGCCGGCAAAAACTGAAAGTCCGCAAAATGCGGCCGCCGAGAAGCGTTTGATTAATTTAGCGTTCACAATTT
>JABFSB010000434.1 GCA_013140875.1 Acidobacteriota bacterium | reverse complement strand
GTCTGAACTATCGTTCCGGTCGTGACCTTGATCCTCGCCCCGATTGCGAGGGGATTGCCTTGTTTCGCGGCGAGTTCGAGGGTGAGCCAGTGGTTGGCCTTGTTGCCCGGATTTTTCAAGATCATCGGCGAGGCGTCCAGATCTTCGACGACAATATCGATTTGCCCGTCATTGTCCAGATCGCCGAAGGCCGCCCCGCGAGAGACGCGAAGCTCAGTCAAAGTCGGGCCGCCCTGGTCGGTCGCATTACAAAATGTGCCGTCGCCCTGATTAATAAATAAGAGCTTGCCCTGCTTATATTTTGCTCCCGCAAAGGTCTGCTCCATTTGCGGATAAACATGGCCATTCACCGCCAACAGATCGAGCCAGGTATCGTTATCTATATCGAAAAAAGCCGTTCCCCAGCCGACAAAGGGACGCGAGGCCTGGCCGACTTTCGCCGAAAAAGAAACGTCGGTAAAATCGTATTTGCCCTCGTTCCGATACAACGTGTTGTATTCGTCAGCAAAATTCGTCACGAAGATCGCAAAATTGCCGGTGTGCAGATAGTCGCCGACCGCAACTCCCATCGAACCCTGCTCCGAGCCGTCACCGTTCACGCCCGTGCCCGAGATCAAACCGATCTCTTCAAATTTTCCTTTGCCAAGGTTCTTGTAAAAGAAATTCGGCGTCGAATCATTCGCTAGATATACGTCTTGTTTTCCCGTATTTCCAAGATCGGAAAATATCGGCTGCATTCCGTAAAAGCCACTGGGATCATCCATACCCAACTGCTTTGTTACGTCGGTAAATGTCTCGTTTCCATTATTGCGAAATACACTGTCGCCGGCTCCCCTTAGGCCGCGTGGGCCGCATTGAACATCGACGCCGCGAAACTTACATGTCGGAAGCGAACCGAAACCGGGCAGATCGTTTAGTTTGAAGTCGACGTAGTTTGCAACGACGAGATCAAGAAAACCGTCGTTGTCGTAATCGCCGAACGCCGCCCCGGCCGACCATCGGCCGTCCGCCACGCCCGCTTTTTTTGTTACATCGGAAAATGTTCCGTCGCCATCATTCTTGTACAAAACATTACCGCCCAGACAAGTAATGTACATATCGGGAAAACCGTCATTATTAAAATCGGCGACGGCTCCGCCCATCGCAAATCCCGGCGATCCGACGCCCGCTTTATCCGTTACATCGCTAAATGTCGCGTCGCCGTTATTACGATAAAGTTTACTTTTCGACCTCTCGTTCTTGAGGGCCATTTCTACGGTCGGAGCATTGGTGAAGTAGATGTCCAGAAAACCATCCCGGTCATAATCGATCAGCAAAACGCCGCCGCTCATCGATTCAACGATATATTTCTTTTCCGGTGCCGACGTATGAACAAAATTGATTCCGGACTGACGGTAGATGTCGGTCAACTGGGGTATCTTGCGGTCTTTGCAAACATCGGACTGGGCCGAAATGATCGAGCCCGAGACTATCGACAAAAAAATGATTGCGGTAAAAAATCTGGTAGGGTTCATTTACATTCCGCCGTTCTTGCGGTTTTTGAGTTTTTGAAATATCTCGAGATGCTTCTTGCCGAGGTCGCGCTCGCCGATCAAGTTGTAAAGGCGGCTCAATTGAAAATGTGTGTCCGCGTCGTCAGGGCCGAGCAAAACTGCTTTTTCAAGGTAGGGCCGCGCTTTCACTTCTTCGCCTGTTTGCAGGTATACCGCACCGAGGTCGCGTAGTGCAGACGCGTAGCCCGGCGAAAGTTTAACGGTCTGCTCGAAATACTCAAGAGCTTTTGCCGATTCACCGACTGTTTTGTAAGACAGGCCCATTTGGTAAGCAGCCTCGTAATTATTCGGATCGATTGCCAAACACTGTCGCAATTGCGACCGTGCTTCCTCCAATTTTGCGGGTTGGGCCGCGTAGGCTAACCCCAGGGCTAAACAGCCGCGGGAATCTTTTGGACGCGATTCAAGAAATTTGGTCAACGATACTTCCGCCTTTTGCAGATTATTGTTTTGCAGCGAAGCGGCCCCGTGAAGGTACAGAAACTCAAGATTTGCCGGCTGAAGATCCAGCAGATGTTCGGCGGCGCGCACCGCTTCGCCGGCCTGATTAGCCCGCATAGCAACCACGACCAATTGAGCCAGGAACCTCACGGTATTGGGATTTAACGCTAAACATTTTTGCAGCAATTGGAGCGCCGCGGCGTTGTTGCCCTGTTCACTTTCAAGTAATGATTTGATAAAAAGCAGCTCGGGTGAATTCGGCCCGATCCTTTCCGCCTGCAGAAGATGAATCTTGGCGTGCGGAAAGTCCTTTAACAAAATCTCTGATTTTGCAAGGAGCAGCAATGCTTCAAGATTTTGGGGCACGTACAGAACTATCGTGTTTAAAAGCTCGGACGTTTCTTTGTGCAACCCCCGCTTGCTCAAAACTTCCGCAAATTTGAGAGCTACGGCCTGATCCTGTTTTGAAAGGCCGTTAGCGATCAGGATTGAGGAACTAAAATTATCGTTATCGCCCAATTCTAAATAGCAGGCACCGCGTAAAGGCAATGCTTCGCGGTTCTTTATCTTTAGCGGCAAGCTTTCGACGTTCTTCAATGCGTTGGCGCAATCGCCTGCGTCTGCGTAAACGGTCGCCAATCTAAGCCGTACGGCGTCATTTTTAATCTCGCTTTCGTTTATTCCGTTAAGAAGCGTTTGTGCCTCCTCGGCTTCGCCGAGCTCAAGATCGGTAGAAGCGAGCTCTATTTTTGCCAAAGTTAGATTTGCATCAAGCGTCAATGTCTTTTTAAACAGCGATCTGGCTTCACTTAGACGAGTTTGCCTCAATCGCAGTTTTGCCAAAAGAAAAAAGCCTTCCGCGTCTTTTGGGTTGGCCACCACATAATCGAATAACGGTTTTTCTACTTCGGTAAGTTTTCCTTCCTCGATGTACTTTTCGAATTGCTTGAAGGATTCCTTTTTGGCCGCAATCATTTGTGCCGGAAGATCGGCGCGGACGCAAATCAAACAGAAAAATATCGCACTAAATCGAAACAAATTGTATTGAAGAATTTTCATCGTTCACATCGGTGAATCGTTTTTTCGATTGGCGGCCTTTAGTTCTTGATAGCGTTTTAGTTCGCGCTCCGCGTCTTCCTTACGCGCGGCCTTGCGATAGGCAATGCTCAGCTGGTAATGAATGTAATCTTTGCTCGCGTCGAACGAAACCGCGTTTTCCAGGTACTCGGTACCTTTTACCGTTTCGCCTTTTTCAAGATAGATCTTGCCGAGTTGATAATGAGCGTCGGCATAATCGAATTTTAGCTTGATCGCCTGGTCCAGGATCGAGATCGTTCTTTCCGATTCGGTTTTTCTTTCGATTAATGTCAACGCCAGATGATATTTCGACAGCGGATCGCTCGGATTTATCTCCAGTTCACGGGTAAACGCCTTTTCCGCTTCGTCATAACGGTTTAGTCGGATCAAACTCTGCCCGATAAAATAATTTGCTTTCTCCCGACCCGGATCGAGCGAAATGACCGTCCGAAATTCCTGCACCGCCCTTTCATAATTGCCCAGGATCATAAATCCTTGAGCGGCGTAAAAAAGGTTTTCCGACGAACTCTGCGACGCATCCGCAAGTTTTACGAAGACCACCGAGGCTTCCTGATTTCTCTTTAAACGGATGAGTGAAATACCGTAAAAATAGGACAGCTCGGCAGTTGTGCCGATGGTCGATTCAAGCGGCTTGAGCGTTTCGACCGCTCTTGCAAAATCGTTTGTGAAATAATAGCTGGCGCCAAGCATTTGCCTGATCAATTTGTCGTCGGGATTACCCGCGAGCTGACGCGCAAGGGGGGCGGCCGCCTTGTCATACTGTCCCGCACGAAAACCGATGATCCCCCAGTTTCTGTCCAGCCCGGGGAAATCGGATTTCCAGTTTGAGGCCGATGCAAACCTATCCAGCGCTTCACCCGATTGTCCGTTTTGGGCCGCGATAACGCCCAGATTGTGAAAGGCCCGGGCCAGAACATCCGCCAAATATAACTTAAGTTTTTTTAGTTCGGCGGATCTTGCGGATGTAAGAGTTAGCTTAACTGAAGTTGGATCTGCTTCGACCGGACGGGCTGCGTCACCGCCGACCTGGCCGAGGATCTGATCGATCTCGTCCCGGGCTGTCAAAAGCGATTCTTGCTGCAGCTTTCCGGCGATAATCAGCTCTTTCTCACCCTCGGCTTTTCGGCCGGATTTAATAAGAAGCCGTCCAAGCAAAAAATGCGTTCGGCGTGCCTGAGACTTAGCCTTGTCTTTTGATTCCAGTTCGACTGCCCGGCGGAGATTTCGTTCGGCTGCCTCCAGTTGGTTTAGTTCGGATTGTGACTGAGCTAAAAACAAATGGGCCTCTCCGCTTTTTGGATTCAGTGCGATCGCCTTTTGCAAATACGGGATCGCTTTCTGATGTTTGTTTTCCGACGAGGCCACAACGCCGGCAAAAAAATTAGAGAAAAAATCGTTCGGCGTTAGCTTTAGTTCGTTTTCAAAGGCCGTACCGGCTTCCGCCAGTCTTTCACTTCCGCCGTTTTGCAGGATCAGGTATCCAAGGTAAAAGCTTGCTCTAAGCTTCTTTGGTTCGAGCACCAAGGTCCGCTTGAGCTCCCGCTCGGCATCAAGCGGATTATTTGTGCTTTCATAGTCGCGGGCAAATAAAAAATGAAGGTCGGCACTTTCCTTTCCAACGGAAAGCTGGATCTCCTCAAACAAAAGCCTGGCCCGCTCAGGCTGTTTCAAATGCAAATACGTCAGGGCCAGAGCATGGGCGGCGTCAAAATCAGGCGCAAGCTGCAAGACCTTTTCCAGTTCGGGAAGCGCCGCGGCATAATCTTCTTTGGTGAAGTATATGTTACCCAGAACATAGTGCGCACCGGCGAATTTCGGATCCGTCGAAACCGCCCTTTGAGCAGCCAGCATCGCTTCGTCGATCTTGTTCTGACGCAGATAAGCAATGGCTAAATTTGTTCTGTTTGCCGCGCTGTCAGCGTAACTCAAAGATTCGTCGAGAATTTTGACTGCGTCAGGATAATTTCCTTCTTCAATGGAAATATTTCCGACTCGCTGGAGAGCAATGCCGATGACCGCCCGGTTTTCAACGGCGGCATTAACTAAATCGCCCGAAATTTGATACGTCTCGGCCGCGCTAAGGTGTTTGAGAAGATCGTCCGCCGGCTGTATATTCCCGTCTTTAGAGGAGGGCGGAATCTTGGTCGGGGCAATCCTTTGAGCGGAAATACTTAATGAAAACAAAAATATTACAACAATAAATATTCTTGTGATCATAGCGAAAAACTCTGAAATATTTAGCCTCGGATGGGCAATTTTATCACAAAATAAAAAAGGCAAGAAGATATTTGCTTCGCAGCATTTATCTTCTTGCCAAAGCTAAAGGACCGAAAATTAGAAATTCAACTTCAAAGCATACTGAATTTCGCGACCGCCCTTCGTGCTTTGAGCTACTCCAAAATTACCGGCCGCTCCACTGAAGGCGGTAATCGTATTATTCGTAATACTGCAAGGATTGGCTCCGCAAGTAACCGTTCCGTTATAGAAGTTAACCGGAAGGCTGCCACCTCCAAACTGAACTGTATTGAAGGCGTTAAAAAACTCCAGGCGGAATTGAACGCGGGCGGCTTCACCCAGGAAACTGCTTTTCAGCCACGATGGTGAAAAGTTTTTGTAGACAGAAAAATCGACGTTCTTTGTTCCAGGTCCGGCACAGGTCGATTTCTTCGGAATGGTTTCTCCGATTTTATAACCAACCAAAGTCCAGGCCCTGGGATTGAAATAAGAGCCTTTTGTACCTTCCAGCGTACACGGCTCACTCTCAACCCGAATAGGCCTTTGATTAGCGACGCCGGTTCCGGTTCCCGTGATACCCGCCTGGAAACTTTGCGATAACCCAACACCTTGAATACCGGTCGCGAACAACTGTGGTGTCAGTGACGTTCCGCTTGAAATTTGAACAATCGAAGTAAATTCCCAGCCGCCAAGAACCGTCCTGACGAAAGGATTAGAACCCTTGAATGTCGGCAAATTGTAGATCATGTTTGCCACAAAGATATGCGGACGGTTGATATCCGACTCGGCAAAATCGAGGCCCCGGTTATTTCTATCCAGAACGGCAAAGGCACTGCTTGAGCCGGACGAATCATTCAGACCGAAATCGGCTTTTGATTTTGAAAAGGTATAAGCCGCCTGCAAGTTAAAGCTCTTTGCAAATCGAGTTCTAAACAGAACCTGCAGCGAATCGTAATAAGCCTTTCCGTTTCGCTCAAACTGATAGATCGAACCGTAATTGCTATAGGGACGAAAAGCATTCACCGCGTTTCCATCCGCCGCAAATGCGGCCGCTTTTTGATTTGCCTGCTTAACTTGATTGACGTCGTTGTGCGTCAGTTGTTTGCGGGCACGGTTGCCTACATAACCTACTTCAACTACAGTTTCCTTCCACAATTGCTGGCCGACTGAAAAATTAAACTGCAACGAATAAGGCGTAGCCGCTTCCGGGCTTAATCCGAACCTCGGCGAACCGGCTGATGCCGCACCAAGACCAGTAAAAACGGTTCCATCAAGGGTACGCTGGCCACCATTTGAAATCGCAAAAGGCGAGTTTGTGGTCAATGCCGCAAAATATGGACTCGTTCTTTCCCGAAGATAAAACGTCCCGAAGCCGCCCCTGATAGCAGTTTTTCCATCGGAAAAAACGTCCCAGGCAACACCGATTCTCGGGGCGAGGTTTTTGTAATTATTCTCACGCAACGACCGGTTTGAAAATTCAACCGGCGTGCTGGCACCGGCAATTCCGGCACACGGATTGGTACCTTTGGGAACTACCAAGCCGTTACAAGGGTCAGTCGCGGGTCTCGACGGATTGTATGCCGCCGGCGAAAAACCACTGATAAGATCGCGTTTGTCTGTCGGCTCATAAAGCAGGGAATATCTGGCACCCAATTCCAGGGTTAGATTCGGCTTTGCCTTCCATGTATCTCCAAAATAGAACTCGAGATTCTTGTACCGATTTTGTCCGATAGGCATCGTGTTGGTCTCACTAAAACCAAAAAGCGATCCATTAGTTAATACGTCGGCCAAGGCGTTGCCCGAATTGTTTCCGCAACAAGCGCCCCAGAATTGAGTTGCTTCATTGTTCGGTCCCGAATCCTCATTCTTGGCGGCCGTATCATACAGAAATCCCATCTTAAGAGTATGGTTCCCCTTAACCATCGAAAAATCGTCTCTAACCGTATAAATATCGAGCGAGTTTCTAAACGGTGATTGAGTCCATAAATCGGGACCGGAACTCGAATTAAACGGAGCGATTCCACCCCAGAAAACCGGATGCGGACGATTATTGCCGTTTACCTTGCCCGAGGTCGGGAACAGTCCGGGAATTTTCGTGTTGATGTCCGCATTTAGATCGGCACCTGCACCCGGATCGACGTTTATGCGATTGGCAGAATATGAGAATTGAATATCGTTGATCGCCGTCGCTGTAAGCTGGGTAGTCAGTTTTACCGCGGCCTGTTTGGACGGCTGCGTCCAACTACTTTCTATGGTTGGAAAGGCGTCGTCTCCCCACAAGCTGCCATTTAGAGTTGGATACCCGTTTGCCCAATCATCCTGGGTATATCGGCCAAAGATCTTATTTTTGGAAGTAAGATTATAGTCTATGCGGATATTTTCTTCGCGGAAATTGATCGGCGAATTCGCAGAGAATGCCCAGTTGTTACAACTTGTGCTGCTCGTTACATTTGGCAACGGAAATATTTTAACCAGAGCCAAACCTGCGGCATTCAAACTTGCTGCCGGGATAATTTGATTAGTCGATCCCGGACGACCACCGCCTATGGCAGGTACACAAGGAACACCGTTAACAAGTTTAACCGTGCTAAAATCCCCGCCACGTTGAGCAGCGGTTGGCACAAACCCGGTGCGCGTTTTACCGCGAATTTCCTTATTCCACTCCTGCGAATAAAAGAAAAACAGGCGATCTTTGACAATCGGTCCACCTAAGGAGAAACCAAAGTCGTTTCGACGCAACTTATCTTTCTTTAAGCCGTTCTTATTCGTAAAAAATTCGGTCGCGTTAAGTTTGTCATTTCGTCCGAAGTAAAACGCACTGCCGTGGAACGTGTTGCTGCCGCCACGGGTCGCAATCGAAATTACCGCACCCGCCGCCTGTCCGTATTCAGGGCCGTAACTATTACGAAGTGACCTAAACTCGGCAATTGCCTCGATTGACGGAAATAGAAGAATTGTACGGTTCGATCCGGTGTCGTTATTGTTAGCACCGTCTGTCAGGAACAAATTACTTTGACCGGAATTTCCATTAACGGAAAAATCAACACCGCCAAACAAGCCCTTTTGTTTGCTATCGAAGTTATTTGCCGCTGAAACACCCGGCTGTAATTGAGTAAGTTGCGTGAAACTTCGCCCATTGATTGGTAGTTCACGCACCTGCTCACCCGAAATGACCTCGCCAACCGTTCCCGACTGGGTTTCGATTTGAATACTGTCGGCGGTTATATTTACGACTTCGCTGACCGCACCCGTTTCCAAGGTTACATCCTGCCGGGTTATGTTCGACACGTTTACGACCACGTTCGAAACCGAAGTTTCCTTGAACCCGGTTTTCGTAATGGTCAGGCGATAAGTTCCGATGGCCAAATTAACAATACTGTAATTACCGTCGGCACTGGTCACCAGCGTTCGCTTGGCACCAGTTTCAAGGTGTAATGCAGTTATCGTTGCATCAGGCACGACGGCACCATTTTGATCGTTTACGCTTCCTGCGATCTGGCCGGTCGTTCCTGTTTGGGCCGAAAGGTTAGCCGGACTAAGAACCAGCCCTACCGTGATCAATAAAACCAGACCGCTGAGCAAGGCAAACCAACCGCGTCGGAATGGGTTTTGTGCAACGCCGTCTCCGACCGACAAATTTAGCTTAAGCATAGAAATTCCTCCTATCTCTTACCGGCTATAATGACTTTTAAATCAATTCTTGGTTCGTAATGAAAACTCGGTATTGACAATCGGAAAAAACTTATCGCCGAATACTTTTGTTGTGTGACCTTACGGAAGTTACTACCGAATAAATTTCTTGTCAACCTAAAATTAGGTCTTTTGCACAATTTTTCTATTTTTGATGAGGCTGTTAGCATCGTCGACCCCAGTCGAATATGCGAACAGGATGGAGGAAAACCAGCCAATCCAAGGGTTAAAGCGGAATCGAGGAAAACTTATTTGCAAGGACAAGGCTGAACGAACCCAGTAATGTCGGGTCGGGACCAAGTGTCGAAGGTATGATCTTGGTCGACGAGATTCCGTGACACACGCCGCCGTTGGCGACCGACTTAACCTCGTCCGCGATCAAAGGCCAGGCTTTCGCGATTGTTCCGCCGATAATAATTGCCTCGGGACAAAGGCCCTGGATCAAATTTCCCATGCCGACACCGATATATTTGGCCGTCTCTTTCAAGGCGGCCAGCGCATTTTCATCGCCCTCGTAAGCCAATCCCACAAGTTCGACAAAATTGATGCGACCGGCATATTGTGGATTTCCCAGCAATTTGGCGTATCGGGCAAGTGCGGATTGCTCAGAGGCGAAGGCTTCCCAACAATCGTTGTTTCCGTTTGCACACGCCACAGGCGCGTCCGCGCCGAGCGTCATATGGCCGAATTCACCGGCTACTCCGCCCTTGCCGCGATAGATCTGGCCGTCAAGCACCACGCCCGTTCCAATCCCGTTTTCGATAAAAACAAGAATGAAATCGCGAATATTCTGGACTTCAGGGCGGCCAAACCACAGTTCCGCCAGGGCGGCCGCGTTCGCGTCGTTATCCACGGTTACGGGCAATTGGGTTGCCGTCCTGATCTGTTCGATGATTTCCGGATTATGCCATTTAAGGTGCGGATTATAGAGAATTCGTCCGCGAGTGGCATCGACCAATGCTGGCAGGCTTATGCCGATCCCTTCTATCGACCGGCCCCCGCCCGACCTTAGCTTTTCGACCGCCTCGATGATCAATTTGCTGGTCTTATCGGCATCCGGGTCTGTCCAAAAGACCTCTTTGGCAATGGCCCGGCCGGTTAGATCGCACGTTGCAACGGACGTTTTTGCCGTGCCGATATCTATCCCGATCGCTACCGGTTCGGCCGACTGCAGCGTAAGCAACGCTGGCGGACGTCCGCCGCTCGACTCACCTTCAACCTCTTTTATCAGGCGGAATTTTTTTAGCTCATCGACAATAAGTGAGACTGTCGAACGTTGCAATCTGGTCTCGCGAGCGATATCGGCCCGCGAAATCGGGCCTTTTTCGCGCACGAAATTGAGTACGATCTGCCGGTTTATGTCCCGTACAGTATTCGATCGCGCAACGTTGGCCGTTCGTAGATCTATTCGTCTCACAAGTCAAATTTATCGCATAAACGATTAGGCTACTTCAAATTAGGATATCTGTGCCTAAAACCCTTTTGAATCCACTTTCTTCAACCGGCCGCCCCAAACCTCAAAAATACCACTTGAAAAAGTGAACGCCGTAAAATAGAATCTGCTTCGGTCCACTTCATCAAGAATACTTGCATAAGCAAACACGATAACAATGTTCATAAGCATAAGGCAAGATTGTTTTACAAAACTTTTGCACTGGACTACAACAAACATGTTTCATTATGACCCTCATGAATCCGGAAAACACAATTTTCGCAGAGGATTTTCGATTATGTCTAAAAAATGGGGATTATTCTTATCACTCGCCGTGCTGACGATCGCAAATTGCCTTGCGATGCCCGCTCAGGTTGTCGGCAGAAAGGCGGTCTTCAAGGATGAATTCAACGGCCCGGCAGGCTCGGCGGTCGATTCTTCAAAATGGTCTGCGGAGATCGGCGGAGGTGGTTGGGGCAATCAGGAACTGGAGTATTACACGAATTCGACCGATAACGCCTATCTCGACGGTTCCGGCTCACTGGTGATAAAATCGATCAAACTCGTTCAGCCGCTTACACTTACGTGCTGGTATGGGCCGTGTCAGTACACCTCTGCCCGGCTTGTTACAAAAGGGAAATTCGATCTGACTTACGGTCGATTTGAAGCCAGGATCAAGATACCTCGCGGCCAGGGTATCTGGCCGGCGTTCTGGCTTTTGGGAAAGAACATCGACACCGTCGGTTGGCCGCAGTGCGGCGAAATCGACATTATGGAAAATATCGGTCGTGAGCCTTCGATCGTACATGGAACGGCGCACGGCTCCGGATACTCCGGCGGAAATGGCCTCACCGGACTTTATACACTCCCGGCGAACGCGATGTTTGCTGATGATTTCCACGTTTTCGCAATCGAATGGTCGCCCAATGAAATCCGCTGGTACGTCGATGGAGCAAACTATAAAACGGCAACGCCGAAAAATCTCCCAGCCGGTTCCGTATGGGCTTTCGATCATCCTTTTTTCATTATTCTAAACTCTGCTGTTGGCGGAGGCTGGCCCGGAAGCCCTGATAATACAACGGTTTTCCCGCAGACGATGCTTGTCGATTACGTCCGGGTTTACAAACGTTGAACGGTTGAAGTGTATGAGTATTTATTTCAGAAATTTCCTGATGGCGGCAATTCTCGCTTTGTTTATGGGCGGGATGGCTTTTGCTCAGGGCGGTAGCGTAAACACTGAAATACCCCTTAATTCAGGCTGGAAATTCCAGGAAGCCGGAAAGAAAGAATGGCTTCCGGCGACCGTTCCGGGTTGTGTTCATACAGATCTGATCGCTAATAAAGTTATTGACGATCCGTTTTACCGAGATAACGAAAAAAGACTTCAGTGGATCGGCAAAACCAATTGGTCTTACCAATTATTCTTCAATGTAACTCTTGAGAATTTAAAGCGGCAGAATCTCGAGATCGTCTTTGAAGGGCTGGACACATACGCCAGCGTTTTTCTTAACGGCAAACCGGTTCTCGAAGCAGACAATATGTTTCGGGTATGGAGGGCGAACGTTAAAAGCCTCCTCAAGCCGGGCCAGAATACGCTGCTGGTCAAGTTTCGTTCGCCGATCAACGAAATACTGCCGCGCATGGCGAAACTTGATTACGAACTGCCCGCGTCCAACGACCAGGGAGAAAAGACAAGCCCGTACACCCGAAAGGCGCCATACCAATACGGCTGGGACTGGGGCCCGCGGTTTGTCACAAGCGGAATTTGGAGGCCGGTTACACTTGTCTCCTGGGATAATGCCCGGATCGAGGACCTTCATATAGAGCAAAACAGATTGGTGAAAGAA
>JABFSB010000223.1 GCA_013140875.1 Acidobacteriota bacterium | reverse complement strand
GGGGCCCCGACGGAACGGCGGGTGAGATCGGCCATATCTGCGTCGAACCGCTCGGCCCGCCTTGCGGTTGCGGCAGCAACGGTTGCCTGGAGCAGTTTTCGTCCGCAAGTGCAATAGTTCGTATGGCTAACGAGCTGAGCGGCGATTATCCCGATTCAAGTTTGATCAAGATATACGGCGGGTTTAACGCTCTGAATGTGTACGGTCACGGCATGGAGGGCGATCCGCTTTGCGTCGAGGTTTTTCGAAGGGCCGGGGTTTATCTCGGAATAGCTCTCGCGGGATTGATAAATGTCCTTAACCCCGAAGCCATCGTGATCGGCGGCGGTGCAGCGGAGGGCTGGGACCTTTTCATAGGTGCTACCAGAGCGGAAATAAGGAAGAGAGCGTTCCGCGAACCGGCGGAACGTGCTAAAATCGTCCGCGCATCGCTAGGTAACGACGCCGGTATTGTTGGGGCCGCTTTTCTTGCGTTCCAGAAATGCGGTCATGGCTGCCAACCTGGCATCTAAAAGCTCACTCGAATCGTATGGATGTTTACCATAAGATCCTAACCAGGATATATGAGATAACCGGCGGCAAGGACAGCGTCGAGGTCGATCTCAACGATCTTCTGAAGCAGGAAGGCTTCTTTTCGAATATCGATAACATTTCGCAGCACCTGCTGACGGAAAGCTGGGTTGCCGAAACGCCGCGTCCGAGCGTGGTCAAGATAACCCATTGGGGCACGGCTGAAGCAAAACGCGTCATTACAAACACGCCGGATGTTCAGCGTGAACTGTCGAAGGAAGCAAACCGCCTGCTTGCCGATTCCCGCGAGCTGATCATTATGCTCGAGGAGTTTGCGGCGTCGCCCAGCGAAAAGCACTTCAAAACGATCGAGAAAAAATTCGAAGATCTCGGGGCGATCATGGACAGAGTAAAGGGCAACATCTAGTTTTCGCTTGCGTATCGGCGAAAATATACATATAATACTCGTTTCGTGCGAGTCATAGGACGAGTCTAGTGGGTTTCGCACCCACTTTTTATTTTGGCTTGAAAACGATGCAGAACGCCTCGATCGAAGAGAGAGTCAGAGAAATAGCGGCGGAAGCATCCGCGAAAAACGGGGTAGAATTCGTCCACTGCGAGGTCGTCGGGGCAAAGCGGAACATGACGGTCCGTGTTTTTATTGACAAACCGGGAGGAGTCACCGTTGAGGATTGTGCCGCCGTTTCCCGCGGTATGGATGAAAAACTCGACGCTGACGACCTTATACCGTCGGCCTATTTACTCGAGGTTTCGTCACCCGGACTGGAACGGGAACTTTACAGCTTTGAGGATTTTAAAAAGTTTACGGGTCAAAGGGTAAAGGTAAAGCTCTCGTCCGCAATAAACGGGCAGAAGGTGTTCATCGGCCAGATTGCCGGCATCGACGGAAAGGATATTTTGTTGAACGAGAAAACCCAGGGCGAGATCAGATTTCCTCACAGCGAAGTGGTCAAGGCGAACTTGCGGGTAGACCTGGAGCAGGAATTTAAGAAGCGTTAATTATGACATCATCGATCGGACAGAGCATAGATGCATTGTGCAGTGAGCAGGGGCTGGATCGCGATATGGTCATCGAGGCCATGAAGGACGCAGTCAAAGCGGCGGCGCGCAAGCAGTTCAAGGCCCAGGACAAGACCGGCGACAGCATTCAGGTCGACTGGAACAACGAAGAAGGAATGATCGAGATCTCGGTCCAAAAGGTCGTTGTCGAAGAGGTCGAGAACGATTCGGCCGAGCTTTCTTTGGTGGATGCACAGGAGATGGCCGGCGACGAGATCGAGCTCGGTGACATGCTCCTGATCCCGCTGCCCCAGGAAGAAATGGGCCGCATCGCCGCCCAGACCGCAAAACAGATCCTCGTTCAAAAGGTCCGTGAGGCGATCCGTGAAAAGGTTTACGACGAATATATCGACCGGAAAGGAGAGCTGATCAACGGCACCGTCAAGCGCTTTGAACGGGGCGATATGGTCATCGACCTCGGCAATAATTTGGAGGCGATCCTTCCGCGGAGAGAACAGTCGCGTGGCGAGATCTGGAACCAGGGCGAACGAACCCGGGTTGTTATCGTCGACGTTTCAAAGGACCAGAAGGGCCAGCAGATCAAGGTTTCGAGGGCTTCGGCCGACTTGATCAAACGCCTATTCGAGATGGAAGTGCCTGAGATCTACGACGATACCGTCGTGATCAAATCGGCGGTCCGCGAACCGGGCGATCGCGCAAAGATTGCGGTGACCTCGAATGAAAAGGACGTCGATCCGGTAGGCGCCTGCGTCGGAATGAAGGGTTCGCGTGTGCAGTCGATCATTAAGGAGCTTCGCGGCGAAAAGATCGACATTATCGAGTGGTCCGACGAACCATCGGTCTTTGCCGCCAATGCATTGTCGCCGGCCAAGGTTTCGCAGGTCAGAATTACCGATATCAACCGTCGCAAGATGGAGGTCATCGTCGGCGAAGATCAGCTCAGTCTTGCGATCGGCAAAAAAGGGCAGAATGTGCGGCTTGCCACACGGCTTGTCGGCTGGGATATCGATATCGTCAGTGAAGACGTGCTCAAGCAGGAGATCGCCCAGCAGATGGGCAAAATGATGGCTTCGGGCGAGGCCGTTCCAATCACTGCAATCCAGGGCGTTACGACCAATCAGGCTGAAACACTTACGGAAAAGGGAATTGCCGACGTTGAAGCTCTGGCGGCGGCAAGCATCGACGATCTTGTCGATATCCTCGACGTCAGTTTGGATGAAGCCGAGGCAATACTCGCGTCCGCAAAAGCGATCGTCGAGGCGAGCGCCAAGGATGCCGCTGAAGCTGAGGCGGGCGAATCAGCCGAAAAGGGTGAAGTCGAAACGGCACCGGAAGAAGAGGCTGAAGTTTCATCCGAAGAATCGATTGAAGTCGAAGAAGAAGTGAACCGTATCGAAGAAGCCGAGGCGTCGCCTGAGACAGCGGACGAGACTGAAGCTGCGTCCGACAGTTCAGCAGACCAGCCCGTTACGGAATCCGAAGCTCCTTCTTCGGACTCGCCTTCGGACTCGCCTTCGGATGAAGCCGAAGCGGAAACCGTACCGGAAGACGCTCCGAACGCAGCGGCGGAAACAGAACCTGCTGAAGAAACAGCAGCAGAGAAAGAAGACAGCGATGAGGACAAGTAAGCTTTCATTGTCCCTGCTGGGCCCGCGTTTTGCGCGGGCGGTTTATTGAAGTCGGATCAAATCGGATCCGGATCGCAATACGATCATTTTATGGCTATTGGTAAAAAAATTCGGATCTACGATCTTGCACGGGATCTAAAGCAGGACGCCAAGCGCGTCATGGAAGATCTCCGCCGCGAAGGGGCAGACGTGAGCGTCCCCTCAAATTCGGTCAGCATTGAACTGGCCGAAAAGATCCGCCTAAAATATTTCCCCAAGACCGAAGTGGCCCCGAAACGTGCCATCAAGGTCATCAAAGCGACCAGGAAGGATGACGCGGCCGCCACGGCTGAAGTCGGGACGCCCGAAATCCCTGAGGTCGAGGTGCCCGAGATCGTCGAACCCGCCGGCGAGACCTTCGTCGAAGTTGCCGAGGACGCAGGGCCCGAACTAGCGGCCACCGCGACAAAGCCGCGCAATTACAAGCTCCAAAAGAAAGCAGTAAAGCCTGTCGAAACGATAGTTGAAACCGAGCCCGAATTCGTCGAGAACGATGAACCTGAAATGGACATCGACGGCGAAGCGGACGTTTTGACCGAAGTCGAAGTTCCGTCAATCGAACCGGAAACCAGGCCGGCGGCTCGAATCCTTCGTCCGACAGGAACCCAGATAAAACAGCTCACTCTGACGCGTGACG
>JABFSB010000170.1 GCA_013140875.1 Acidobacteriota bacterium | reverse complement strand
AATCTCTTTTAATTGTTGATTGGAAATGACGATGATCTTGTTCGTAGCGAACCGGGCCAAAATCTTCTCGATAAAAACAAATAATCTTGTCTTTAACGGCCCGTAATAACTGTGAAAAACGTGGCCGTGGAACGTATGCGTTACCGCCAGTTTTCGGGGTTTGCCGATCAGGGCCGACGGCGTAAGCCATCTGTAAAGGAAAGCCGCCGCCCGGCCGACCGTGCCCGCTTTTGCCGTGTGGGTGCAAACAAGGTCAGGTTTCTCTTGCCGCATCAACCTGTATATCTTGAAGAGAGATACGATGTCGTTTAGCGACAGTTCGCGGCTCATTTGTTCGATAAATATAGGTTTTACACCGTAAGCGTCGGCCAGATAGGCCATGTCTTCTTCGCCTTCAGGCACTCTTCCCGCCGCCAAAATGCAATCATATTCGTCGGCAAGCCCTCTCGTCAGCCAAACTACGTGCCGCGCCGGGCCGCCTACATTTAGACGGGCGATTATGCGGAGGATTTTCATTTATCAACAAGAACTTTCAATAGTGCCGGAAGGTGTTCGGCGAGAGAAGCTAGCGGCTTAAAGTTTTTCAAAGTCCTTCTCAGAAATTCCCGCTTGCCGGAGAATACTTCGCAACGTCCCGGCCCGCGACCTCTCGATGCCTGGGAACGGTAGCTGTTCGAATTCCGCCGATCGCGGGAAAAGCAAATTTCACGTGGCTGCCGGTTTGAGCAACTTCATAAAACCCGGCAGCCAGTAATTTGCGTCTGACCTCTCGATAAGGAATTGGCTTCAGACGGCAACCTCGAAACCGATCTTCCGGACTTCAGGAATGAGTGTCGGAAGCGGCGGCGTAAAATGTAGTTTTAATGCGTCGCGAAGATTTTCGAGTGCATCCGACTCGGTAACACCCTGGGAAGCAACGTCTATCTCAAGGCATTGGGCAACGAACCATTTCCCTTCTTGCCACACCACTGCGGTCATATCTCGTCTCATAGTCTAATCATCCATTCGATAGATCGTGTTCGGATCGTCTTCATGTCTTATCTCGTCAATCGGAAATTTCTTTCCATCGCCCATGTACAACCTATTCGGACAGTTTATCACCATCCCATCTGAGTGACCGATATTCTTGTATCCGTGAACGACGCCCTTCGGAACAACGACGGCTTGCGGATTTTCCTCGCCTACGTCCAACGACATCATATTATTATAGGTCGGCGAGTCCGGCCGGTTGTCCCAAAGACGAATATTGAACGTCGACGGGCCAATAAAACAGAATAGGTCGGCCTGATCAACGTGCTCGTGCGGGCCGCGTTGAATGCCCGGTTTTGTGAACGAGATATAAGACATCGCCGGGTAAAACTCTTCTTCAAGGTCGTCGTGCCTGAACAACTCGGCCAGCCAGCCGCGATCGTCGTGAAATCTTTTTAGCGGATAAACTATTACGTCCGCAATGTCGCCGCGAGTAAACTGAATAGATTCTTTGGTCTGAGTCATGGTTAGTTTTTACCGCAAATTTCGCACAAGTTTTCGTCGCAGAATTTGTGAAGCGGTCTAGACGTTATTAGCACCGGTTTCCGCAACCAGATTCGAGGCTTTCAACAAGCTCGAAAAGGTTCCTGCGTCCGTCCACCATCCGTCGAGTTCATTCCAGGTCATCTCACCGCGGTCGATGTAATGGTTATTGACGTCCGTGATCTCCAATTCGCCGCGGTCGGATGGAACAAGCGTCTTGATCACCTCGAAAACCGTCGGATCGTAAAAATAGATCCCGATCACGGCAAAATCGGACTTCGGTTTCGCCGGCTTTTCTTCGATCTTCACAACCTTGTCGCCATCAAGTTCGGGCACGCCGAAACGCTGCGGGTCGTGGACATGTTTCAAAAGTATTTTGGCACCCTTGCCCTGCTTGCGATATTCATCGGCGGCGGCCGCGATGTTTCCCTCAATGATGTTATCACCCAGAACTACGCAGATGGCTTTGCCGTCGGCAAAATGTTCGACCAGCGAAAGCGCGTCGGCTATTCCGCCTTCGCCTTCCTGATAGGTGTAATTCAAATCCTTTAGCCCAAATTCCTTGCCATTGCCCAGCAGCCGCAAAAAATCGCCCGCCGAATTGCCGCCGGTGACGATCATTATGTCCTCGATACCGGCGTTTATCAGCGTCCTGATCGGATAATAGATCATCGGCTGGTCATGCACCGGCAGGAGGTGTTTGTTCGTTATCTTGGTAAGCGGGTGCAGCCTTGATCCAAGACCGCCCGCCAAAATTACGCCTTTCATTTATATTAAATTCAGCTAATCGATAAACCGTTGATACCATAATTCCAGCATCAGAAACGACCAAAGCTGGAAAGAATGATCGCGTTCGGCGTTCGTGTGCTCGTCAACGTACCGGCGTAAAATCTCCGGCCTTATGATACCGCGGCCAAGCGAGCGTTCCGAAAGCAATATCTCCCTCACAAAAGCCTTCATCTCGCCGCGAAACCATTTGCCGATTGGGATCCCGAATCCCATTTTCCGTCGATAAATAACCTCCTTAGGTACCAGCCTGGCGGCAACTTTTTTCAGAAGCGTTTTAGTCTGAAACCCGCGCATCTTCAGGCCGGCCGGCAGGCTGGCCGCAAACTCGATGACCTTGTGATCGAGAAAAGGCGATCTGGCCTCAAGCGAATTGGCCATTGTTGCGATATCGACCTTTACCAAAAGGTCGTTGGGTAAATAAGTCATCTGGTCCGTCAACAGAGATGCATCCAGGATGCCGGAGCCGTTCGCCCGCGAAAACCATTCGTCGAGAAAACGTGAAGCCTTTTGGCCGGAAACCTCGGCGGCAAAACTGTCGGTATAGATCGAAGCTTTTGCCGGCTGATCGAATGCGGCGACCCATCGAAAATACCTGTCTGTCGTCGAAAGCTCTGCCGCCTTGACGAATCTCTTCGCATCGCGGATCCGGCTTCGCTTAAGTTCGGACGAAGGAAGCAGCCCAAGCGCTTTTTCGATCAGCGGCTTTCTGAGCACGGCCGGAATCCGCTGATAACGTTCCGCCAGCTTCATTGCGGCGTACCGTTCGTAACCGGCGAAGCTTTCGTCACCGCCGTCGCCATTCAATGCGACCGTCACGTGTCTGCGAGTTTCCTTGGCGACATAATAGCTCGGGATCGCACTCGAATCGGCATACGGTTCGCCGTAATGATCGACCAGAACGGGCAGTACGTCCAATGCATTCGGTTTTACGATGAACTCGTTGTACTCGGCGCCGACATGTTCGGCCACGCGCCTGGCGTATTTGAGCTCGCTAAAATCCTGCTCTTCGAATCCGATCGAAAACGTCTTTACCGGCTTGTCGCTTGCCTCCGCCATCAGGGCAACGACGATGGATGAATCGACACCCCCGGAAAGAAATGCGCCCAGAGGCACTTCGGAAATGAGCCGCATCGTCGTGGCTTCGCGCAGTAAACGCGTCGTCTCTTCGATCGCTTCCGGCTCACTGATCGCAATTTTTGTCGAAAAATCAGGCTGCCAGTACCGCTTTGTTTCGACTGTGCCGCTTTTCCAAAACAGCCAATGGCCCGGTTCGAGTTTGCGGATGCTCTTGAACGCGGTCATCGGTGCCGGAACGCAAAGGTATGATAAATAGCTGTCGATCGCCTCATGGTCGACTTCGCGGGACACGTCCGGATGCTGGAGCATCGCCTGAAATTCGGACCCAAAGATCAAATCTCCATTCGAACGATGAGAATAAAGGAGCGGCTTTTTACCGACGCGGTCGCGTGCGAGAAAAAGCGTTTTCTCGACCGTATCCCAGATCGCAAACGCGAACATTCCACGCAGCCGGTCGACGCAGTTTACGCCGAATTCGTCGTAAAGATGAATGACCGTTTCGGTATCCGAGCGTGTATAAAACGTGTGGCCGCGTGCTTCAAGATCGTCTCGGATCTCCTGATAGTTATAGATCTCGCCGTTGAAAACTATCCATTTCGTCTCATCGCGATTGTGGATCGGCTGCTTTCCGCCGGCGACATCGATTATGGAAAGCCGTCGCATGCCGAGTGCCGCATTTTCATCGACAAAAAAGCCGTCATCATCCGGCCCGCGATGAGCGATCGCGGTATTCATTTTTTCAAGGATGGAACGATCGACTCCGTTCCCGGCCTTGTTCACAAATCCGGTGATGCCGCACATTTTTGTTAAACACTGCTCCTTGCCCGAAGGCTGTCGTCGACCTGTTTTCTTCGTGCCGCGACCAAAAGCCGTTTGTTCTCCCTCGCTTCGCGGAAAATAGTAAAGCCGACAGCAATGAAGATAAACAGGAAAACCTGGATCTGCGTACGCTGCCGATATGCCGTTCCCACATTGCCTTGAAAGATAGAGTAGGCGAGGGTAAGCATCAAGCTGAAAACCAGAACCGGAATCGATTTTCCAAGCCGATGCCGTATCGCGTACCACAGTCCCGAGACGAGCAGGGGAATCATCGCCCACCACAACAATACTTCCGGTAACGTGATGGCCTGTCTGAGGTTCGTCACCTCCCACGGAAAGGGTGCAAACATGAGGTAAAGCAAGCCGATCGGCACCGCAGAGATGGCCCCTTCGGTAGTGGATACGTCGATGTCTCCGCCAAATCCCGATTCGGCCGACGTTGCAAGGTCCTGTCTACTGTTCTGAACCTGCTCAAGAGAACCGAACCGTTCCAGGTCGACACCCGCGTTCCTGATAACTCCAAGATACGTCAGCCCCAATCCCAAAAGTACGAGCACCGCAACACGGCGAACGAGTGATTGGACCGAGCCGGTAAGGCCCACTATAAAACTGCCGGCAACAGCGATCGCAACCATGTAAAAAATATAAAAGCGCAGGGATAAGATGCCGAACAGGGAAAAGATAAGCAGCAGAAGCGCGAGATAATTGAATTTCTCCTGCAGCTGCAGAACCATCGTCATAGCAAGCACAAGAAGAAATATTATCAGTCCGTCCTTCATCAACTGCGAAGACCAAATAACGAACGACGGGAAAAAGGCGATCGCAACCGCCGAGATCTTGGCAACGCTCTTGTTGCTGAACATTTTGGCCGCGCAAAAATACACCATCGGGGCCGTCGCGGCTCCGAACACGGCGCAGAATGACTGAGCGGCAAAAATATTTCGGCCAATGGCGTAATAGATGCCGGCGACCAGATAGTTCATTCCCCAACCCGGACCGGACGTCGCCCACGCCTGCTGCAAAGCCAGATCGTCACTCCTTACCTGTCCGGTCCAATATTCGACCAGCCGCCAGCCATTGAAATCGTAAGTATAAGCATCTCCGCCAAAGAAATCCCGATAGTCCATGATATGGATGAAAACGCCAAAAGCCAGCCGAACTAATAGGGCGCCGAGAAAGATCGTGGTAAGGAACTCCCGCTCCGAGCTAAATCTTCGAAAGATAAATAACGCCGCGGCCGACAGAACGAGCACGATCAGTATCGACGCCGCGCCTTCGGGAAATGCTACAGTGACCATCCCAAGCGTGACCAAAACCAGGCAAACTGCGATCAGGTAACGGTCACGCATCGGGCAATTGTCGTTCTCGGATAACCAGATTATTCTCCAGTACCAGAGCGTCGAAGTTGGAGTTTTTGAATGTGTTTACGGCGTCTTTGGGCGTACAGACGATGGGTTCCTGCACATTGAAAGATGTATTCAACAGCATCGGAATCCCTGTAAGTTTTTTGAATTCGTCGATCAGGGCCCAATACCTTGGATTCGTTTTTCGACTGACCATTTGCGGCCGGGCCGTTCCGTCGACGTGTACCACGGCCGGAATTCGGTCCTTATATTCTTCCGCAACCTCGATCACGGTGATCATGAACGGATCATGGTGCTCGACGCCAAAGACTTCCGTTCCGTTCTCTTCATGCATTGAAGGGGCGAGCGGCCGGAACCATTCGCGCAGCTTCACCTTGTGGTTCAATATCTCGCGCATGTCCGACCGCCGCGGGTCGGCCAAAAAGCTGCGTGCTCCTAGTGCTCGTGGACCAAGTTCCATCCGGCCATTGAACCATCCGATGATGGCACCTTCCGAGATCATCTTTGCCAGCCGTGGAAGCAAAACGTCGTCTTCCAGGGTTTCATATCGTAAACCTGCTTCGTCCAATGCGCTGCGGCACTCATCGTTGCTGAACCCCGGCCCCCAATATGCGTGGTCCATTACCACTTCACGCTTGTTGCCGAGCAATTGATGCCAAACCATCAACGCCGAACCGAGGCTGCAGCCGGCGTCACCCGCCGCCGGCTGTACATAGAAGTTCTTGAACGGCGTTTCGTGAAATATCCGGCCGTTCATGACCGAGTTGAACGCGACACCCCCGGCCATGCACAGATTTTCCTCACCGGTCATTTCCTTGATCTGTTTGACCAGGTAAATAGCCGTGTCCTCAAGCGCCTTTTGGGCCGAGCAGGCAACATCCCAATGATGCTCGGTCAATTCTTCGCCTCGTTTCCTTCCGGGGCCGAGTTCGTTTACGATCGCATCGGGAAATTTATAGTGCTTGGCCAGGTGATGATCGAGTACTTGGATGTTGAACTTGAAATCACCGTGCCCATTGGTCGTCAATACCTTCTCGCGAAAGAAATCATAGAACTTCGGCTTGCCGTACGCGGCAAGGCCCATGACCTTCCACTCGTCACCAGCGAACATGTCAAAGCCGATATAGTTCGTCACCGCTGAATAAAATTGTCCCAGGCTGTGCGGAAGTTTGATCCGCCTTAGCACTTCCAACTCATTTCCGCGGCCACGGGAAAAGAGCGTGGTCGTGTCTTCGCCTGTGCCGTCCCATGTCAGTACCGCAGCGGTTTCAAACGGCGAAACAAAAAATGCGCTGGCGGCGTGAGTCTGATGGTGCTCGAAGTAATGAAACTTGAAATCGCTCGGCCCAAAATGTTCGCGAAGCCTTTTCGGATGTTTGAACATGCCCAAATAGCTGTCGCCGACCTGGGCAATGCCGCGGTCGGCCCGGGCCCTGAACATATCCCGCGAGACAAACGCGGATTTTACGGCCTGCATTGCCTTGTGACGCAATATCCACGGCTTCCAGTAATGCCCGACGTGTTCGACATCCTTAAGCGTGATGCCGGCATGATCCAGACAAAATTCTATCGCCTTGTAAGGAAAACCACTGTGATGTTTCTTCCGCGAAAATCTCTCTTCTTCCGCGGCGGCGACGATGCGTCCGTCCTCAATAAGAGCGGCCGCAGAATCGCCAAGTGTTGTCAGGCCTAATATGTACATTTTTGAAAATTACGCCACCGCGGACCGAAAAGCCTCGATCACTTTCGGCGCGTTTGCCTTAAGACTGTAATGTGCCACAGCGTCCCTCGCCGCCGTCTCGGACATCTTCGTTCGAAGCTCGTGATCGTTTACAAGCATCATTACGTATTTGACCCATTCTTCGTCGGTATCTGCAAGAAATCCATTCTCACCATGCCTGATCACTTCGGTATTTGAAGCCATCGGCGTACCGACCGGCACAATTCCGAGGGACATGTACTGGGCCGTTTTCATTATGAACTTGAAGCGGTTCCACGGGCTGTCCGGAAGCGGAACAAGACCTACCTGCATGCGTCGCAGATCCTCAACTTCGGTGCTTTCGCTCCATTCTTGTGAGGTGTGGTCCACGCCTTCAAGACCGAAATCCGTTCCGCCGATTAGATGAATATCGCACCTGCCGTTCTTCGAAATTGTTCTAAGCGGCCTCTCAACAAGTTTGATGTTTTTGACCGTCGTCGCGCTCCCGCTCCAGCCGATACACGTCCGCCGCGGCCGAACCTCGTGCGGCCGGTAAACAAATTTTTCCGTGTCTACAACGCTGGGTACCTGCCAGATATTCTTGTTGAACTGTTCAGCATATTCACGGATATATGAAGAGTTTACCATTACGACCTTGCTGATCTTAATGATCTCCTTAACTTTCCCGAAAAACTTTAGATAGGACAGATAGCCATTCGACGGGCTCTTGTAAGGTACAAAAAGCGGGTCGTCCAGTTGGTAAATAATCGGCTTTTTTCGAGCTGCCATCTTTTCAAGAAAGGCGGGGCCGAGTAACGCCGCCTCTCGATACACAAAAACCGCATCGTAATCGTCAATGGAGCTCAAAAGTCGTATGCGGCTGGCGTAGCTCTTGAGCATCTCTTTCGCTTTTTGAAGATGGTGGCCGCCAGAGTAGAGAATTTCTTGGAGCTCAACACTTTCAAAAGGCTCGAACACGACCTCGATACCCTCGGGAGCAAGAATTTTCTCCCACAACTCAATACTGCCACGCTGCCCGGCGGCGTGACCTTTTTGGTGAGGCACAAGAGCGAGAACTTTCATTACCGGCCCGATTTCGTCGCCCAAACACTCATGTACGAGCCCATTTTCAGCAGTCTTCCGACGCTGTTAACTAACTTCGCCGCGGCAAATTCTATCTTTTTTTGAATCGATGGGGCTCCCTGTTGTTCACATATGCCGCCGGCAAGATCTAATTCTCTCAGCCTAAAGCCGGCTCGTTTTAAGATAACTTTCAGCGACCGCATATTGAATCCCTGGACATGGTAAGGGGGAAATGTCGGTGCCAGCACGACTACCCAGTTTCGTCTGCGCAGCCTCATGTAAATATTTCCCGTCCGCATATATAGTCCATCCTCATTTGGAGCATCAAAAAAAAGCCATCCATCGTCACTCAGGACGCGATGGACTTCCCTCAAAACTTCAAATGGCTCATATAGGTGCTCAATAATGCTGCTCATCGCTATTGCGTCAAAATACTTATCGGGAAAAGCAGCAGCCTCCAGGGTCGCGACACGTCCCTCGACGCCAAGTCTTTGCTTCCCAATCTCGATGAATTCGCTTGACGGGTCGACGCCCTCGGCTTGCCAGCCCGATTCTTTCGCCGCCCAAAGCAATTCACCAACGCCGCAGCCGACGTCCAGAAATCTTCCGCTTTTACCTAACCTTAATTCGAACTGACGCATTAATTCCAAGCCATTCTGTTTTTTCCGATCTACATCGTGACCATGAAAATACTGATCCGCGTCAACATAAACCTCCTCCAAATTTGAAATCGGAAAGGGCATGGGGTCAGGGTATTGGTGTGAGCAATTTCGGCAGCGGACGATAGCACATTTCTCTCCTGCTCCGTTCTGGTGGGCTTCACCGCCGCGGAAGCCTTGTAACTTCGCGTCGTTGTCACCGCAAACCGGACAATCTATTTTGCTGAATGTGAATTGTGATACTTGAGGCATTTAACTAAGCAGACTGGCGAATCTCTCGACCCGTGAGGGGTGCAGGAAAACGTAGTTGTCTTCGACAATTTCTGCAAGGTCCACCTCCCTTAAAGATTTTCTTTTTTCTTCGTAAAAATAGATTTTGTAACCCTTGTCCATAAAAAAAGAGGTCAATTCATTCATTTTGATGCCGAATCCGTCTAAAAACCATGGATTTATTTCGCATACGACTGTAGGCAGGTGTTTGGTGATCAGGTTCTCAGCACCGCGAAGACAAAGTAGTTCCGCACCCTCGATGTCGGCCTTGACAAACGGAAGGTCGCTCAGCGGCGGCAGAAAATCGTCCAGTCGAACGACCTCCGCTTCAACCTCTTTGGTCGACTGCCATTTAACCTGATCTTCCTTTCCGGAATGTTCGTCGTTTCGCGTTCCGATGTAGGCCTGTCCGGCCGCAAAGGCCCCCGACTGCTGGACGGGGACAGAGAACGAGATTAAGCCGTTCTCGTCGCTGCAGCCTTTTTCCACTAGTTCGACATTATGGGAAAAACCCAGCAAACGTGAAATGATCTTTAACGTATCAAAAGTGAACGGTACCGGCTCAAAGGAAAAGACCTTACCGCTTTTTCCTACCGCGCGGCTCATGTGATAGGCGTATACCCCGTAGTTGGCACCTATATCGAGAGCCGTGTCCCCCTCTCGAAGCGCCAGACCCAAAAGGTCCAGTTCCGGCTCCGACCAAGTGCCCCTTCGAATGTCGATCGCTTTTGACACCGCTTGAACGTATTTGTACGCCCGTTCATTCGCAAGCGGATAAAGCAGCGTCTTCGCCGCTTTCCTAATAGCTGAATTCGCTCCCAATTCGTCTCCTTTTTTATGACGCCGCGGCCGATTGCCGTTCATTTTGCGCCGCCAGAGCCTGCAATATCTCTTCTTTGGTAAAATTCGCCTGCGCTACGCCGTAATGTCCGCTCGAAAGGCGGCCGTCGATCCGGTTTCCGGTCTCCAAGTCCGCTAAATAACCTTCGATCAAGCCGCGGTTATCGATCTTTTTTCCAGACTCCAACACACGACGCACAACCTGGGATAGATGTTCGTTGCCGGTTTCCTGGACAACGTGAAACAAGCTGGCAAGGTAGTCTTCATTCGTCGAGCGCTCAAATTCCTTGCGGTCCCTGATCCCTTTGAAACCGTCGCAACTCGGGTAAAAATCGAAATACTCGACGACCTTAAGCTCGAGTTGTTTTGCCAACCCAAGCTTACTCGCCAAAGCCTTCAACCGCTTGCTGTTGTTTTGCAGGAGAGGCGTGCGCTTTAACCTGTCCTTCCACGTAGTTCGAAATCGGCTGCTCCAGAGAGCGTAGGTAACGGTCAGGTCCGGCGGATAGAGCGGGAGATGGGCAACGTAAGCATCGACAAACGCGACGTGATTAACGGGATGCGGCGCTTGTTCCAGCAATCTAAGGTCGTAGATCTCTTTTTCGCGGTCAACGACGGATGGCGTCTCGAAAGTCCAATGCTCATATCCGGTACCGAACGCCGTCGCGGTCGACAGCAGCATATCACCGTGGTGGTGTATCGCCTTTGTCGAAACATTAGTCGACCGGTCCGGCAGAGGTATCCAGCAATTCGCGACCAGCCCAAAGTGCTCGTTCAGCTCGACATCAATCCCGACAACCGGGTAATGCAAGGTATTGAGGCTATCCTCTTTTTCGAGGTGCCGCCGCAGAATTTCTGTGAAAAACTCCCGATCGCCCGACATATCCTGGAGCAACCGGCGACTTTGATAGTTCGCTTCGTGTTTATCCCGCGCGGTCGTAAAAATCGACTTCAACTCGGCAACATATTTTCTAGTTCTCTCGGCCATGTTCGTCACCCAGTATTCTATCGTATAACAATCGATACTTCACTCCACCGGTTTTTTCCAGGTCGAACTCCTCAGCGGCCGTTTCTCGGCAACGGGAACGGATACCGTTCATCTTTTTAATTTGATCCAAAGCCCTTGAGTAGCTTTTCGGGGTGAAATCATTGATGATCACCCCGACGTTTTTGCTGTCGATCAGATCGTCCACGTCGCCGACTCCCGCATTCGCTACGACCGGCAGTCCCGCGGCGAGGTATTCGGCAATCTTGGTGGGCGACGAAGATAATTTCGAGTAGCACGCCTTTATAAAAGAAACCGCCAAGTCGGACGCGGCGAGATAAGCCGGAATCTCATCGGGCGCGACGCTTTCAACAAAAAAATCATCCGGTGAAAAGCCGCGTTTGCGCAGATGGCCGGTAATTTTGTCCTTTTCACGCTGCGTGAGGATCAACGCAAAGGTTGTCGGATCTTCCGCACGGGCCGTCTCAAAAAAATCGAGCATTTCGTCGGTCAAATACCACCCGCCGAACGAGCCGACGTAAACAACCACATTTCGGCCTTCGATACCCAGCCTTTGCCGCGTAGCGTTGCGGGCGGAGTCATCGGCCAACCCAAACCTGCTCATATCCACGCAGCAGGGGATGACCTCGACCGGACGGCCGAGCCGGTCGTATCCCGACGGCTTCGATTCCGGAAAAAGTATCCCGCGAGCCTTTTCCGTCAGTACTACAAACCCGTCGGCTTCCTTCATAAGCCATTTCTCGACCCGTTTGGCTGATCGATACAGAATACCGTTCTCCGGCCATATTCCGGCGTCTGTGTATTCTTCGGGAAAAAAACCTCGAATATCGAACAATAGCTTCGGTTTCCGGCGAGAAAATTTACGAGCGAGTGCACCCATAAGCGTGGGAACGTGGACACGGCCATGCAAGATGTCGATACTTTTTTCCCTGATGAAGCCGCGAACCTTCAAAGTGCCGCGAAAGATGTCGTAAGCCGTCGCCGCCGCCGAAAACCGCCTATGGTAAGGCAGATGACGCCAATCTATCCCCTCGACCGCAAGTCTTTCCCGTTCCTCCGACAACTGCTCCGTCGTCCAGTTTTTCGAAAATTCCGGCTCAAACGTAAGCAACGTCAGATCGTGGCCGTCCTTAAGCAATTCACGAAGATACGGCAGCACCTGCGTCTGCAGAAGCGGCTGCCGCAGCCCGAAATAGCAGATGTACAAGGATCTAGCTGGCATGGCGATCCTGAAGCCGCCGGAATGAGCG
>JABFSB010000128.1 GCA_013140875.1 Acidobacteriota bacterium | reverse complement strand
CTATTAACGGTCGCGCTGGCAGCCATTTTTTCGGTTGCCGCCTCAGCTCAAACGACGCCCGGTGTCGACAAACGCGAACAGAACCAGAAAGAGCGAATTGTAAACGGCGTCAAATCGGGCGATCTCGGATTTAAGGAAACCGCCAAGCTGCTCAAACAGCAGGCCGAGATCCGCAAGTTCGAACGCAAAGCAAAGGCAGACGGCACCGTCACGTTCGGCGAACGAGTTCGGCTTCACCGCGAGTTGAATCAGGCCGGTAGCAACATTCGCCGGAAGAAGAACAACTAAGGGCATTTGCCACGTTCGCAGGCGGCCGTGTGCCGTCTCACGACGGCCGCTTGCGAGCCATAAATATTTTAAGGAGATAAAGTTATGTTCGTTCAACCTACAGTTTATTGGGCAGCCCGCGACATGCGAAACTGGTGGGCCCCGCGCAATCATCATTTCATTCTGATTCGAACCCCGATGCCCATTGGCGGCTTCATCCCGATCACCTATAAAAACGAAGGGTTCATGACGCTCGGGGCTTTCAATGTCGACGGCTACGTCACGTTTCAGGCTAACGATCTTTTGGACGTTATGTCCGTACAAGCAAAGATCGACACGGCCCCGTCCTGGACAATCGGATTTCAGGACCACAAGGCGTCCAAAGATGGCGTGGCGTTCGCCGCGAATCTTGTTCGTCATTCGCGAATATATAAACACAATTCAAGGATCGAACCGTTCCCGTTCGAGCTTTTAGGGGCCGATTGCGCTCCATGGATCCGTACCCTTTTGAGGGTCTGCGGCATCTCTTCGGAGGAATGTCATAGAATCGGCCGACTTAATACTTATCCGGCGAACCAGCGGCTGTCGTTTCCACAAGATATGTTCCTAAGGGAGATTCCACCCAAACAGCCTACCAACCCCAGCCAACCCGGCGGTCAAAGAATCCACACCGTGGAGTCCGGCGACTGGCTGTCCAAGATCGCGATCAGGTACTACGGCGATATGAATAAATGGACGGTGATCTACGATGCGAATAAAGGCCAGATCGGAATGGATCCGAATCGCATCGAGGTGGGGCAGAGATTGGTAATTCCGTAAACAGGGACATCGCAAAGACGCCGCTGACCATAGTTGAGGGCAGCGGCGAATGAAAAGGAAACGACTATGACAAGTAATACAGAAAACCCGGTTGGGCCCGGAACATTCAACCGTAATCCATACAGCGTCACGATCGCCGAGGACGGCAAGATACGCGTAAAGAAAGATGACTGGCTCAGCAAATATTCATGGGCATTATATGGCGACTACGACACGCTCGATGTTTTCGTTCGCGGGAATCCCGACCTTGTCTCCGCGACCCAGGAGATCAATGGCATTAAGGAGATCGACGATGTCGATCTGATCAAAACGGGCGAATATCTGATCCACGAACCGACTTACTTTTCCTGGATGGAAAAACGCGGCAAGCCCATTCCGAAAAAGCCGGTCAAGCCGGTCAAACCCGAATATGTCCGTACGACGAACTGGATGGCTGCCAATCTTGGTGGACTGGATGGTATGTATTTCCTCGGTTCCGGAGGTGCGGTATTGTTGGCATTTCGTAACCTCGATACGGGCACGATTTATTACTACGTGCTATTTCGCGCGGGTTTCGGCGTCGGATTGGATTTCGGCAATATAATCAAGGCAATCAAGAAATTTATCCGAGCTTTAGGTGCGGCATTTTTGGCAAAAAAAGTGGCGACCGCCAAGTTCGAACCGGTTGCAACCATACATGCGTTCAGCGCGAGAAGCGTCGAAAATTTGGACATCCGCTGTCACGGTTGGAAGGCGGGCACAGGCGGCCCGAACCAAAACTACTCGTACGAAAAAATTACCGGTTATACTCCCCGATTCGACTATTTCCACGTAACTTTCATAGAAACTGACTGGATAACCTTACCCGCCCTCGGCGTCAACTTCACGGGAGGTGCGATGGTTTGGGTGTGGTAGAATCCTCACTTGAAAAATCGTGAAACGCCCTTGGTTATTCGCAGATCGCGGTTGCCGGTTGTGGATACGGTAACGTTGTTTGCGGTCAGGGTTGTGCCCGTCGAGCGTTGGAATTCGGAGATGGCCCGGTTGAGGTCGGTTTGGGCCTGGAGTTCACGGCGGCGGGCGGCGAGAAGTTCGTTTTGTCTCTGGAGCACGAGATAGGTCGTCGTCGTCCCGGCGGCGAACTGGCGTTGTTCGCTGGAGAGAAGCTGTTCGGCTGACGCACGTGACGCGGAGGCGGACGCAAGGCGGGCCTCGGCCGAACGAAGTGCCTGGACGGCGTTCCGCACCTCGGCTTCGATCACCTGTTCAGCCTGGGCGCGCTGGTTTCCGATCCGTGTTCCCTCGACCAGCGTCCGGCCTAAATTTGCCTTCGCCGTCGTATTGCCCCACGGCAGCGATATGGCGATGCCGATCCGATAGGTCGGATAATCCTGGGTGATCAGGTTGCCGAGCGAGTTGAAATAACCGCCGACCAAATTGCCTGGCACGCGGCTCAATCCGGTTGCGGGATTTATTGCGGCGGCCGTTTCCGTCCCGGCCAAACCCTGCGACGTGTACGACCCGACAAGGTCGATCTGCGGTTTTGTTTGATCGCGAAAATAGCTTTCGTTGATCTTGTTTATCTCGGCATTGGTTTCGAGTTGGGTGATCTCGGGCCGGTTTTTTAGCGCTTCGGTCAGCGCGATCTCGAGCCCGACGCGCGGCGGCTCCAGCGTTATTGGCGAAACCGGCGTGATAGGACGCGACCAATCGGCCGACGTGCGGTCGGCCAGCAGAAGCGTTTTTAAGGTATTTTCGGCCCTCGTCACATCTTCCTGTGCGGTGTAAACGCCTTGTTCGAACGTGGTTATCTGTGCCGTGGCGGCGACTACATCTATCGGTGCAAGAATGCCCTTCGCAACCTGCCGTTGATTGCTTTCAAGCTGCGTTCGCGCCTGCTTAACCGCGTCGATCTGCACCTGCAAATTCCGCAGCGCGAACGCGAGGTTCCAGTAAGCCTGCTCGACCTGGGCGATCACTTCGATCGCACGCTGACGAAACTGGGCGTCGCTAAGGCTGAGATTTTTTCTGGCGATCGCGATCTGGCGGCGGTTATTGTCTATCTTAAAATCGCGAAACAGCGGCTGGGTATATGTAAGATTTACCACCGTCGGATACTGCGGGTTAAGGAATGAGTTCGTGTTGCTGGTCGTTTGCCGCGTCGAATCGAACCGGGCCGAATAATTGCCCCCGTACCACGGCATAAAACCGGTCACGCCGCCGGTCCCGAAATATCGCGTTTGCGTCACGGCGCCGTTGACCGCACCGCCGATGGCCGATGCGGTAGGCGTCGTCGCGCTTTCATAATAGCTTTCGGCCGCGAGCAACGGGTCGAAAGCTCCGCGTGCTCCTCGCAGGTTGAACTCGGCGATCTGGACATCGTTTCGCGAGGTATCGATGTCATTATTATTTTTCAACGCCCGCTCGATCGCCTCTTCCAACGTCAGCGTGACCTGATTTGCCAGATCGACGCCGACGCGTTCGGAACTCGGCAGCGGCCGCGGCGGCGCCTGAAAATTGGGGGCGATCGGCGGCGGCTCGACCGGAAGCACGGCATCCGGAGCGTACGGCGACGGAAGTGGAAAGGGCGTAGGTGTAGCCGAAGGCGACGGATCCTGCGCCGTCGCAGTGGACGCTGCCAAAACCAGGATGAATGTGAACAAACCTACTCGCTTCATTACAATTACTTTTCTCAGGCCAAACCTCGGTCCGACTGCGGCCCTGATTCGTCACCTTCTTCGCGGTTAGCAATATTTTCCGTAGGCCGGCCTCGTCTGAATGGCGACAAGAT
>JABFSB010000522.1 GCA_013140875.1 Acidobacteriota bacterium | reverse complement strand
GGCATCACTGCTTGGGCTGTGGTTCTTATTTGAAAGTATTTCGGCCGCGCGGGCAAAAACCGTGGAGCGTGCCCGAAGGTTGTTGATGGTTTCCGTCCTCTATCTGCCGCTGATTTTTGCTCTGGCCGTTATCGACCACCGATAGTTCAATGAAGAGCGGAATTGCCGAATCTATTCCTGAACAGACGAGCGTAAGAAGCGTTCGTTCAAGGGTATTGAATTTGCCGTCGCCGACCGGCGGCGGAGGAACGGATGATGGCGGGCCGAATGGAAACAATGGTGAACTGCCGGATTTTCTAAGGCTGGAAGACGATACAGCGCCCGTTCAGGATAAATCGAGATTTATTGCGTGGTTCCTTTTGCTCGCCGTCGGAATGACTTTCGCGGGCCTTCTCGGTGCGTACCTGATGATCGCGACGAACCGGGCGGCGGAGTGGCAGCCATTCGCCCTTCCTTTTCAGATCTGGATCAGCACGGCCTTGATCCTTCTCAGCAGTATTACTTACTCTCTGGCAAAACGGTCGATAGATCATAATAATTATCGTTCCGGCCGGAACTGGTTAATAGCCACGACTGCCTTGGGCGGAACCTTCGTGTCTTCTCAAATTATCGTGTGGCTCGAGCTTACGAACCGCGGATTTTATATGCGCGGCAATCCGTATGCGGGATTTTTCTATATCCTTACGGCCGCGCATCTGGCCCATGTGGCCGGCGGACTAATCGCACTTGGCTCAATCCTGTTAAAGACCTGGAACCCGTCATCGGGCGAGGCGGACAGCACCCGCAGACGTGCTCTGGCCCGTTCGGTAGGCTGGTACTGGCATTTTATGGGCGTATTGTGGGTCGTTCTTTTCCTGATGCTCGGTTTCTGGAAGTGAAGTTAATTATTCCAAATGGAGCTACTTAAAGTTTTTCCCCATTTAAACGCAGCGTTGAACGCGACAAGCGGCATTCTTCTAATTTTCGGTCTTTTTTTCATCCTTACAAAACGTATTCACTTACACCGGGCCTGTATGCTCGGGGCTAGTTCGATCTCCGCCATCTTTTTGATCTGCTACATAGCACATCATGTAATAAGAACCTCGATCTATGGCCTTGGACCTACTAAATTTACGGGTGAAGGTATCGCGAGGCCGGTCTACTTCACGATTCTTACCTCGCACACGATCCTAGCCGCAACCGTCGCGCCTTTCATCGTCGCCACGTTATGGCGTGCGTTGAAGGGAAAGTATGACGCCCATAAGCGTATTGCCCGCTTAGTTTACCCCGTCTGGCTTTATGTATCACTTACAGGTGTGGTCGTTTATCTAATGCTTTACCAATTTTTTCCTGCGAGATAGGTAAAGTTCGGATTTTCTCTTGTAAACCTTTAGGACCTTGTGGTAATCTAACAATTGTTGAAAAGTTGATCACCGAAGCCTTTTGGATCGTCCAAAAAGCGCGGGGGAACCAATCGGAAAGCGGAAATTTTCGCGATCCAGGGGCGAAGCGGCAAGCGAGCCGCGGGGATAATCTTTCGTTCCTAGCCCGTCAGCTAACCTCGTAGGTGTTGCAAAGAAGTTACTGCAATGTGATGTAAGTCGCGATTTTGTGTGTGCTTCGCGCTCTCTGCTTTCTCAACACTTTCAAGCAGACATCCGGTCTTCTCAAAGGAAAAAAGTTCCGCGCATTCTCACGCGGAACTTTTTTTATTTACCTTCCGACAGCGGCGACACTTTAACTGTCTTGATCGGGACTTTTTCTTTTCGGTCGATTATGAGTTTGCCGGGCTTGCCGGTCAGCTTAAATTTGAATATCTCAGTACGTTTCGTGAGTTCTATCTTCTCGATTTGAGTGCTGGATCCGATCGGTATTTCGATCTCCAGCGGAATCCTGTAAACGGAGGGAGCGAATTTTTCCATTTTTTGCGTCTGCGTGACTTCAAGTGTCAGGGCCTTCGATCGATTATTGTAAACCGGCTTGATACTTATTTTAGGGCTGCCGATACCGTAGACCCACTGGTCGAAAAACCAGTCCAGCTTTTTGCCCGAAGCCTCTTCCATCGCCAACCGGAGGTCCGAACTTTCCACATTTCCCCATTTGTTCCGCGTAAGGTAGAGGTTTACTCCACGCCAAAATGCGTCATCGCCTATTTCCTCTCTAAGGGTGTGGATGACCGCTCCGCCTTTGTTGTATGTGGTATAGGGAACGTCAAAAAGGGCTGAGACGTTGCCTGCATTGCGGTTGAACAGACCGTGCCTTCCGTCGTTGACCGCATCACTGGCCAGGAACTGCTCCGCGTCGCTCATTATCTTCAAAAGATAACTCTGGCGACCGTACTTTTTCTCCCGAAATGCCGCTTCCATGAAAGTCGCGAAACCTTCATTTAGCCAAAGTTCGGCCCAGTTCTTACAGGTAACCATGTTGCCGAACCACGAATGAGCCAGTTCGTGCGATACCAGATCTTCAACGGTGGCTTCGAAGAGCGGCGTGTTGACGAGAAATATATCGCGGTCGGACATCGTCGTTGCGGTAATGTTCTCCATTCCGCCAAAAGCAAAAACCGCGACGATCGTTTGGTCATATTTGGGAAATGGATAATCTATCTTCGTTAGTTCCTCGAAGGCCCGAATCATGTCCTTTGTCCTTCCGAAAGCTTTCGGGACGATATATTCGCTGCCGGGATAAACGTAGTATCCAAGCGGAATTTCCCTATACTTTTCGTCGATCAAGGCATAATCACCCACGACAAAGGAAACGAGATAGGTTGAGAAAGGCACGTCCATCTTAAAGTGGTGTGTAACCGTGCCGTTCGCGTTAGGGGTCTTGTCCGCCAGGACACCATTGCCGATTACTTTTTCACCGGCATTCGCCGTGATAAATTGCTCAACTGTTGCTTTGTCGCTTGGAAAATCAAAGGAAGGGAACCAGTGCCTTGCCTCGTCGGCTTCGCCCTGGGTCCAAATCTGCGGAGATCTTGCCGGCAAGCCGTCTTCGGCTTTTTGCTCGGCAATGAAATAGACGCCTTTTTTGGGCGTAGCCGAATAACGAAATCTTAACTCAACGTTTTCCCCGGCCGAGTATGCGCGGTCAAGATCGACCACGATACCGCCGGCTTGGAGCTTGTAATTCAGAGGCGAACCAGCCGGCTCGATCGTGACGGATGTGTATAATATCCCGACCGAATCCAGCGTAACCCGGCGAAATCCGTCTTTCAGCGGTTTTAGCCGAATTGAGGTGTCGCCATTTACCTTCTTCTTTTCCCGCTCAAAGCTGACGCGAAGAACGTAATGCTGCACGTCATAGTCGCTGGAACGATTAAAATCCGGCCTTCCATCCTGGGCGAAGGCGGTCGCCGCCAGGCAAATAAAGCAGAGCAAAGCAGCGCTTGGATTTCGCAGATAGTTCATTCGGTCGAAATCACTTCAGATGTTTATCCAGCCAGGTAATTACGTTCTTGTACCAGAATTCCGAATTCTGCGGCTTCATTATCCAGTGGCCTTCGTCGGGGAAAACGATCAGTTTTGATTCAACGCCTTTTAATTGCAGCCCGGTAAAAAGCTGAAGGCTCTGATCGACGGGAACGCGATAATCAAGTTCGCCCGCTGTAACAAGCGTAGGTGTCGAGAAATTGTTGACGAACCGATGCGGCGACCATTTCTGATAATTGACCTGATTTTCCCAGGGCATTCCCTTAAATTCCCAGTTCACGAACCAAAGCTCTTCGGTAGTCGCGGCCATGCTTTCCAGGTTATAAACGCCCGCGTGCGAAACCAGAGTTTTGAATTTGAATCTCGGATCGTTATTGTGACCGAGAATCCAGTCGATCATGTATCCGCCATAACTTGCACCGGCACCGCCGATGCGCGATCTATCGA
>JABFSB010000162.1 GCA_013140875.1 Acidobacteriota bacterium | reverse complement strand
GTTGTAAATAAAGATGTTCTTCCAAGTTCCGCGCTCGATGTCGCCTTCCTTGACGTAGATCGTGTAGCCCGCCACTTCCGTGTTGAAGACGCCGGGCTCGATAGGCGATTCGAGTTTGTAAAGTGCGGTTCTGAGCGCGACCGAGCGAACGATACCGGCGGCGGCCGGCACTCCTTTAAGGTTCACAAAAAGCGCAAAGGCGGAAAGAACGATACCCAGAAAGATGATCGGGACAGTTATGCCAAAGTTCCCTACGCCGGCGGCCCGGATCGCAACCAACTCGCTGTCGCCCTGCATTTTTGTTAAGCCGATAATGACCCCGACCAAAACTGCCATCGGGCAAGTAAAAGCGATGACGTTAGGAATCAGAGCGATGCTGAGCTGCCAGACCAGATTCGAAGGGATGTTGGCGCTAAAGAATATGTCCGAGAATCGGCTGGCCTGCTGCACGAAAAGGATTACGCTAAGCAAAACCCACGCGGAAATAAAATACGGCATCACGGCGCCGATCAAATATTTCGAGATGGTCCAGCTAAATCTCATCTGGCATTTAGGATACGACCGCCAATTCTATCGGCTTTATAAGGTCGCGGCCGAGGATTTGGGCGATGATTCGCCGGAGTATCGACGATATTTCGAGCACGGCTTCCCGCTCGTCTCCCGCGGCACGCAGAAATTCCGGCGGCGACAGCTTTTGAACGTCATGGAACAGTCGCCGATGCCCGCGGCCGATCGGCGTCAGGCGAACGGGCGGACTGCAGTTTGCACAAATAAGATGATGGTCGGGCCTTAAGGAAACGTTTTCAATCGTCGCGAGGTCACGGCCGCACTCGCCGCACAGCGACCAATCGGGAAGATAACCGCCGAGTCGGAGCATCCACAACTCAAAATACAGCCGGACCGAGGCGAGATCGGGCGTTCCGTCGCGCGAGGCCTCGACACAGGCTTTTGTCATTCGGTAAACCTTTTCGCTCGGGTCGTGCGGAGGCATGAATGCGATCAGCAGGTCGGCTACGTAGGCAAGCGTGTTCAGAAATTCGGGGTCGCTGGCGGAATCGAACAAGGATCGATTAAGTTCTACGTGCTGTATCGAAACCAGTTCGCGGTCGTCTTTCTGAAAGTAGGTCAGCTCGACGTTTGAAAATGGCTCCAACGTGCTTCCGAATCTGCTTTTAAGCCTCTTTGCGCCCTTTGCAACGCCGCGGACGATGCCGTGATCGCGAGTAAAAAAAACCACGATCCGGTCCGCCTCGGCCAGGTTATAGCTTTTCAGGACGAGGCTTTCGGATTCAAACTGAGGCATTACGATCCCTGACGTCGAAGAATTAGAACGGAATGAAATACAGGACCCACGCAATGATCAGACTGATCCCGACGAACTGAAGAAACGTCTTGGCTCCGTACCATAACTTCTCCCTGGCGGTGCCGGACGAGTAAACGCCAAAGCAGACCGCCACAAAGAACGCGAAGCCTATCAGGTAAAGAAAATGGATCATTTTTTCCTCCCGAGGTTTATGTCGATCGCGTCTATCACAGCGAGATAATTGAGCAGGCCGGCAACCTCGAGAAAGCGTCCGCCGTATTCGAAAGTTGCACGGGCGGCCACATCCTTCGAGGGCTCAACCGAGACAAGAAACCTGATCAACTCGCCCAAACCATTGCCAAAGGTCGAGAAGACGTTGAGCAAATAAAGAAGTTGGCCGTCCTTGAAGCCGAAGCCCGGGTAATAGGCTCCGCCGCTCAGGATCGCAATGATAAACATCGTCCAGATCGCGGCCGAAATCAACAAGCCGCGTTTGATCCGTTTTTGTACAAGGTGTCCGGCCCCCGGAAAAAACCACGCCAGAACTCCAATCAATATAGGGTTATCCATCAAAAAACCGATCCTTTAATATTAAAACCTGCAGTGCATCAGATTAAAACCTTTGCGTTCTTCTCTGTGTAACGGTCTTTCAAGACGCAAATCTAACAAATAAAGTTATATTTCAAGCTGATATTCTTCATCAATTACATCAAATGTTGGCGTTTCGACTCTTCCTGAGGTCGATTAGCGATCACTTCGTAACTTATTGCAAACACCTAACTTGACCAAATATTCGAAGCCTACGCTTCACGACCGCAGGATTGCAGAAACTTATCAAAAATAGCTCTTGAGATTACGTCGGTCCTCCAAGAAAGTTCCGGGTGCCATTGGACGCCTAAAACAAAACGGCCGTCGCTTTGATCTTCGATACTCTCGATTATACCATCCGAAGCCCACGATGTCGGCGTTAAACTCTCACCTACGGAACGAATAGCCTGGTGATGGTGAGAATTTACTTTAACTTTTGCAATGCCCGCCTTCGAGGCTATCTCGGGGATTATTCCTTTTTCGCCGAGATTAATCCCGTGTGAATTCCGTTCGAGCGGCAGCCCCTGCTGATGTTTTACCGCCTCGTCAACCTGTGAATCGATATCCTGAACCAAGCTTCCGCCCTTGAAAACGTTCAGAGCTTGCATGCCGTAACATATTGCAAGCACAGGCATTTTGCGTGCGTATGCCTGATCCAGCACGAGACGATCGGTCGAATCCTTTTCCGGAATCACGCGCCCCAACTTTGGATGCGGCGACTCGCCATAGTGTTCCGGATCGACATCGGTATCGCTTCCCGGAAGAAGAATTCCGTCCAATGACCCAACGATATGTTTGATGAACTCCGCGTCCGGAATCAGCGGAATATGCACCGGAACGCCGCCGGCGGCTTCGACCGCCTCGCTGTAATCGCGTCCCAGATAGAACCGTCTCGTTTCCAATTCGAGCCGCATCGTCAGCCCGATCTTCGGTCGATAGCCCATATTAACTACTCAATGTTCGACAATTCGTCCGCCTGTGTCAATTTGAGCATTTGAAATTAAAGACTTATGATTTGGGATAATGGATGGTGATAAGAGAACGAAGATCAGATCGACTACCGTGCTTCTGGTCCAAAAAGACGGATCGGTCGCGATGGCCGGCGACGGGCAGGTCACCCTTGGCGAGACGGTTATCAAAGGTAACGCAAAGAAAATACGCCGTTTGGCCGGCGGTGAGATCCTTGCGGGATTTGCCGGTGCGACGGCCGACGCCTTTTCCCTGCTGACGCGTTTTGAGACGAAATTGGGAGAGTTTCAGGGCCAGCTCGAACGGGCCGCGATCGAGCTGAGCAAGGATTGGAGGACAGACAAGTATCTTCGTCACCTCGAAGCATTGCTGATCGTCGCCGATAAAAAGGACGCGTTCCTTATCTCGGGAAAAGGCGATGTTATTTCGTCGGATGAAGGCTTGCTCTCGGTCGGCTCCGGCAGCATGTACGCCCTGGCGGCGGCACGTGCATTGATGAAGCACACTTCCCTTTCGGCCAAAGAAATTGCCGAAGAATCCCTGAGGATCGCGGGCGAGATCTGCATCTATACCAACTCCGACCTGACGGTCGAGGAATTGTGAAGTAAATGGCAATTTATCTGGGCGGGGAGACCGCCGCCGAAAAACCCAAATTGGACACGTTGACGCCGAGGCAGATCGTCGAAGAGCTGGACCGCTACGTTGTCGGCCAGGCGGCGGCAAAACGCGCGGTCGCTATCGCCCTGCGCAACCGTATTCGGCGGCAAAAACTGCCCGAAGAAATTGCCCGCGACGTACTGCCGAAAAATATTCTGATGATCGGCTCGACCGGCGTGGGAAAGACCGAGATCGCCCGCCGCCTGGCCCGCGTCGCCGATTCCCCGTTCATCAAGATCGAAGCTTCAAAATTTACCGAAGTCGGTTATGTCGGCCGCGACGTCGAGAGCATGATCCGTGAACTAACCGAGATCGCCGTCGAAATGTCGAAGCAATCGGCC
>JABFSB010000038.1 GCA_013140875.1 Acidobacteriota bacterium | reverse complement strand
CCTAACACCTGTGCCCGCCGGCACAAAGAAAATACTCCACCCGAGGCCGGATCTTCGTCCGAACGTATGTCAGGCCGGGCAAAACTTTCGTCAAGATCCTAAATTCCTGCGTCAAAAACCCCCAAATCTCACATCCGCAACCGCGACGTAAATCGCGTACCACTCGGGTTTGACGCAACCACCCACATTGCGGCGTAAAGCCACCGTGGCTATCGCTAACGCTATTCGCGCGCTTGACACTAAGACTTGATGATCAACGAAGCTATCAAGTTATTTCGTCAGAGAGAAACGTCGACGATTTCATTTACGTTATAAAGAGTTGGCAGGTATTGTGACTTAATCCGAAACTGACTTCTTTTCTTAATTCTGGGTCGCGAATGCATATTTTCCATTTTGATGCCGGGATCGTAGTAAATATTTCCGTTTGCCATTTGAGCAAGGAAGAGTTGGAAGTCGGTGCCGGTACCGAGAATAATGCTCTTGCCGTATTTGTACCGTCGTTCGGGCCGTGTTTCCGACATCGACGGTACGTAACAAGCCTGATTGTGCTTTCTATTCCAGTGCAAAAGCATTGATGAAAAACTCCATGATGCTGCCTCAATACCCTCGTCATCCAATAATGCTATTCGTCCGTTCGTATTTCTGATTTTCCCGCTTTCGCTATCAAAGCCAATTAAAGTCATTCGCAGATTCGTAAGATCGTGTCTTATACCGGCTTTATGAACGCCCCCGAAGTTCATTCTGTTTTCTATACCGCTTCTGTCAGCGTAACCATATCTTCTAATGAAAGTTTCCGCGCCTTCGGTCTTATAGATTCCGTCGGTTGGTTCCGGGGTCATTAGAGTAATTACGGCGGAACTTGTTCGTTCAAGACTTGCAACCCCAAACTGTTTAACCTCCCAGCCCAAAAAGTCGGGTTCCGAATGCCCGTTGGGTGTTACTCCCAATTCAGCTTCTAACGTGTAACCTCCGCAATTTGGAGACTCACAGGCTAATAAATTGCCTAGTCCATCAAGTCTCTTTGATCTGATCCACCCTAACTGATGAATCCGAAACATTTCATTGAGAAGCTTTTGCCTATTGTTCGCAACTTGCGGGAGTTCGATAACTTTGAAGACTCCGTGCTCTAAAAAAGAACTTGCATGCTTCGAAAATTCGCTCGCGATTTCTGATTCCGGCGCCGTCACATAGCCAAGAACGTTACCTGTGCGAGCAACTGCGAAAAACAAAAGGCGGTCGGCCAATCGTTGAGTCATTAACGCTGATGGAGGATTTTCGCACCCAGCCAGAAAACCGGAAAATCTTACTTCGGGATATTTTGGGTAGAGTATTAGTTGCGAATTCGGGGCTAGAGACAATTGGCCTTCGTCACCAATCCAAAGAAATCGAATAGAGGCTTTGAATCTCTCTCTACCCCAGTCGCCAGCTTGCACAGTCTCGATCTTCGAAATCGGGAGAATGTTCAATATATCGAAACTGCCGCCAAAATATACTTGATTTTTTGAGTTATCGTTTGGTGAGAGTCGCTTAACGTAGATTTTGCTACATCCATTTTCAGCAAACAGCGCTTTGAGTTTTGCAAAGTTCATTGATTCTCGAAAGCTCCTTTACTATTTTCTCCCCCACCGCCTGAACCAATGGCACTACTACCGAATTGCCAAACTGCTTGTAAGCCTGAGTATCCGAAACGGGAATCTGAAAACTGTCAGGAAAACCCTGGATGCGAGCACATTCTCGGGGCGTCAATCGTCTTGGTCCTTTGCCAGCCTGTGGAATTAATATTTCTGAACCGTCCTTATAATATCGAGCGCTCAATGTCCGAGAAATTCCTTCCAGATCGGTCATGCCGAATCCGAAACCATTTCCTTTCGCTTTGTGTTTTGCGGCGTAGCCCTGCAAGTAATTCCAAAGATGAGCGGTCAACGTATATTTACTCTCTGGTGACGGCTCTAAGATATCGATCAGTCGCTTTGGGATACCCTCAAGCTGTGGGAACTCGAATTCATTTGACGGCGCAACGTCGGATCGAAAACCGACGATAAAAATTCTCTCGCGGTGTTGAGGGACGAAGTGCTTCCCGTCCAAAACCTTATAGGTGATAGAGTATCCGAGATCGTCGAGAGTACCTGCAATTACTGCAAAAGTTTTGCCTTTGTCGTGGGACAGTAGATTCTTGACATTTTCAAGCATGAAGGCTTTAGGGCGCTTCTCACGAAGAATGCGTGCAATGTCAAAAAACAAAGTTCCTTGGGTTTTATCAAGAAAGCCGTGCTGTCTCCCAAGCGCAGCTTTCTTGGATACGCCAGCAATTGAGAACGGCTGACAAGGAAATCCTGCCACTAACAGGTCGTGGTCGGGTATACCTTTTTCGTCGAAAGACGTTATATCGCCGAATGGGACCTCGCCAAAATTTCGTTCGTACGTAACTTTAGCAAACTTGTTCCACTCGGAGGAAAAAACACATCTCCCCCCTAGGTTGTGATAGGCCAGTCTTATTCCTCCTATTCCCGCAAAAAGATCAATGAAACTGAACTTTGCTTTTGTCACGGGAGGGAACGGCACGTCCCATTCAATGCCCAAGAAATCTTCTGCCGGCCACGGAACAACTTGATTCTCCTTGTACCAATTGTCTAAAAACTTCACGGCTTCTGGACGGAAGTATTTTGACACTCCGTTCATATGGCAGTGAAGAAAATGGGTCAGATTGGCTCGACCATTATCACCATCGTGCGCAATAGAGATATCAAATGCTTCCCGTATCTGTGAATAAAGTTTAGGCATTGTCCGGCTGCTGGGAAATATGTCTTTCTATGGTCTCTACACAGAAATCAAGGTTCTTTCTAATGTCATTGGACCAGAATCGTAGCACTTTCCAGCCCTGTTCTTTAAGACGCTTATTAACAATTCGATCTCGCTCTATATTACCCTCAATCTTTTTCCACCAAAACTCCCGCCGCGATTTGATTATGAATTTGCTAGTATCCCAATCCTTTCCATGAAAAAATTCGCCGTCAACAAAAATCGCGAGCCGATGCCGTTTCAGCGTTAAATCTGGCCGTCCGAAAACGCCTTTTACGTTTTTGCGATAACGCAGCCCGCGAGCCCAAAGAGCTTTTGCCAACAAAACTTCCATTCTGGTATTCGTACTACGAATGGCTCGCATGTTTCTAGAGCGTTGTTCTTTGGTATGAACGTCCACACAAGTATTTTATTGTGGCGCCGCCGTTTAATAAAGGAAGCAGAGATCTGAATTCTCATCAGATCACATATCAAACAGTGATGCCTTGAGGTGGTGGGTCGAAGGTAGGTTTGTTTTGCGGACGAGCTATCGTAGATAGCGACAGCGGTAAGGAACTGTCGCCCGTTACACGGGCTTGGTAGATTTGGTGGGGTTGTAACCCCGCCCTTATGGACGGGGCTTTATGCTGTCACCCGCTACACGGGCTTTGATAGGTTTGCGTGCTTCGGTCAATTCGAGCGAAATCAGCGTGAACGTTGGATTGGATTTTGTCGCCAACGGCGACGGATACTAAAGCCCAGCCAGAGAAAGGCGGCGGCTGAGCCGTGATGGTTGATGGATGACAGACGGAGAAGCACAGCTTCTCCGCAAATAGGGCGGCTAAGCCGCAAGAATAGCCACGCTCCTTTAAGGCTTAAGCCGCCGAAGGTAAGCCCGTTAAAACAGGCTGGCGGAGTCAATTTTGCCGACACGACCACGCCCTGAAGCGCGTGGCTATGCTTGGAACCCTGTCGCTATCGCTCCCGGTTCTGACTGTTGCAACTTCGTGCTATCTGTGATACATTCATTCCGCTCGGAGGAATGAGTGTTTGATATGGAAATTGAGTGGACTATATTGCCG
>JABFSB010000574.1 GCA_013140875.1 Acidobacteriota bacterium | reverse complement strand
CCTCGAACGGCATCCGTTTCCGGGCCCGGGCCTGTGCGTGCGGATACTGGGTGACATCACCCCAGAACAGGTCGAACTTCTGCAAAAGGCCGATAAAATATATATCCAGGAGTTAAAGAATTTCGGCATTTATTCGGACGTATGGCAGGCTTTTGCCGTTTTGCTGCCGGTCAATTCGGTGGGCGTGATGGGCGATTTCCGCACATACGAAAAGACGGTTGCCCTGCGCGCCGTTACGTCCACCGACGGCATGACGGCCGACTGGGCACGCCTGCCGCACGATTTTCTCGCCGCGGTCTCTTCTCGTATTACGTCCGAAGTCCGCGGCGTGAACCGCGTCGTTTACGACATCACGTCGAAACCGCCGGGGACGATCGAGTGGGAGTAGATTCTCGCCCGCCTTTGAACAAGCTGGCTTCGTTGGAATTTTGACCAGGCAACGCGTTTCATCTTCAAGCATTAGATCGGTCGGATATGATCCGGAAAATAGGATTCTTGAGATCGAGCTAAAGCACGGCGGCATTTATCAATATTTCGAAGTGCCGGAAGAGGTGCACTCGGATTTGAAAGCGGCTGCATCCGTGGGACGCTACTACACGAAGTATGTAAGGAACATTTGTCGTTTCCGAAAGATAAAGTAAACCAAGTGTCAGATCTAAATTTCTACGTCCTCGCCATCTTTGCACCGATCCTTATTCTCATCGGAATTCTGGGCTTCGTCCTTCCGAAAGAAAAAAGTTTGACCAGCGGCGCGCCCGCTTACAACGTTTTTCACATTATCTTCGGGGTTATCGGGCTGATTATCGTTTACGGCGGGAACGCAACGGCGATCCGATCTTTCAATATCGGATTTGGCATGATCGACCTCTATCAAGCCGCTGCCAGCTTCGCTCACATTTTCCCCGAGAAACAATTCCAATGGACGCGAGCCGATGACGTTCTGCACATAGTCATCGGTGCTGCGCTGGTGTTGATAGGCATCTTGGGATAATAACCACTATTCGTTTTTCGTTGTCCGCTATTCGTTATCTCGGAAACAACTCTTAAGGATTCCTCAACCGATTCACATCCTGTGCGTCTGCCTCCGCAAGATCGTTTCGCACCAATAGCACAAGATCTACGCCCGGCCGCAGCGGATAGATCCCTTCGAATTTATATTTGCCGGAAAGCTTGGCGATGACCTCGCGGTCCTGGTCGGTCTTTTTTGCAACGATCAATTCCGCATTCGGATTATCGGGCATGCGTCCGTGATAAACCGCTTTCGGATAATCGTTCGTGTACCAAACCATCGGCCAATAATCGGGCGAAGCAATATCGATTCCTATCTCGCCGCCCTTGCCGCTTTTCTCGGCGTAATGATCGATCTTCGCCATCATGTCCAGAAAACCGCGTCTCGTGTGTGCGTAGACATAGGTGCGGCCATCGTTGTCATAATTGACGAAATTAAGATCGTAAGATTGATAAGCCAGCAACAAACAGCTGATCGCTCCAAGCGCAATGCCCGTGACCTTTGTCGGCAAATTCGTGGAACGGATCAGTTCATTCAATCCATAGCCGCCGACAATACACATCGGCAGCAAAAAGCTCAGCGCAAGCCACGGCGTTTTATACGGGATCAGCGAATAGGCCAAAAACAGACCGACAGCCCACAGGCCGATGAACATCGCGACGCGGTGACGGTTTTTGAAAAACGCGATCGATATTCCCAGAATCGAAAAGACCAGTATCACAGCCTCGACCGCCGTCTTGACCTTCGAATCGGCTTGTCCGTATCCGGTGAACCATTTTAGGTAGGCCCAAAACCCGCTTTGTGTGTGGTCTTTTGTGCCGGTTTTCGTCCAGACCGCGTATGCCCCAAAAGCTCGTTGTACACCTTCGGGAAATGTAAAGAAAGAAGAAAAGAAAAGTACGAAAACGTAAACGAATACGGCGGCGGAAGCGGCGATCAGCAGCAGGCGGTCGTTGCCTTCGCCAAGTGCAAGAACAAAATGCCGCCAGCTTATTGCATCGTTCGCTTCGCTAAGTTCGTCCTGCTTATTGCCGGTTTTATAGATGCTTCGCCAAATCAAAACGCACGGTATCGCGATCACCATTGTACCGAGCGTGATAAACGCCGTTTCCTTCGTTGCGAACATCAACGAAACGGATGCCGACGCGAGCAGCATATAGATCGGCCGCCCGCCGTTCCACGCCATCAGCATTCGCATTACGAAAAAGATCAGCACGGCCTGCACAGTGAAAAATCCGATCCGAAAAGCCCACACCACGGTCGTGTTATCACCGCCCAGATAACTCGCAAGCATTATTCCCGACGGCGCAAAACAAACCAGAAGCAGCACGACCATCCAGATGATCGACCCCGCCCCGGCCTTTTCATTTCGAATAAACAAAAGTACCGCCAGCACAAACGCCAACGCCAGAAAGACAAAGAATATCTCGTGGATAAAATAGCGCGAGATGAAGACCATTCCGGGCGAAAGCGCGATCAATAACCCCGCGGCCAACGCCCCGGTCTTGCCGATAAACTGCCGCAGATAAAACACCAGCACGACCGTCAGCACTCCGAAAATCGCAACGCTCATCCTGACGGAAATAGTGTTTAGTCCGAATACTTTCGAAAAGAAAAGTGAAATGTAATAAAGCGTCGGCCCGTGATAATTCGCTGGATCGTACGTATAAGTACCGTTACGAAACAGCCCGGTAAGAAAAAACCCGTTCACGCCCTCGTCATGATGGAACGGCTTGAGGCCGAGATCGAAAAAGCGCAAAAACGCCGCGACCGCGGTGATCAACGCACAATTCAGGAGCCAGCCGGTATCGTACTTTTGTTTAGGAAATTCAGCAGGTTCTTCCATTTCGCTACTTTACTTTGTAAACCTTATATTGCCCGACCTCGGCAAACACCGGAAACTTGGCAAAGAACATTTCGTTTGCCTTCATCGTCAATCTTTCTTCCGGCGAGACGAGAACATATTCGATTCCGTACTTTTGCATCAGTTCGTCCGCCCTCGGGCCGCCCGCATAGATCATTTTAACGTCGCTTTCGCGCGGCCCATAATCGATCCCGTGCGATGCCAAATGGCCCGGATAGCGCATCAACGATTGCCGGCCGGTGAGGACAATTGCCGGGTTGTATGTCGGAGCGTTCAGGAACATCACCTTGGCGGGAGTTGTTTTCTTTATCCGGTCCGCGATCTTCACGGCATCGCTCTCAAAAACGCGCATCTTCACGGCACCTGAGATCGTCCGCCATACGTCGAGGGACCCGGAAAGGATAAGGACAATAAAACATGCCGCCGCCGCAACCTTATAACCGGAACCCTTTCGCCAAAGCCACGATATTGCCAACGCGACGAACGGCAGCGAACCAACGAACCAATAGATCAAAACCTTGATATTGTCCCATTCCCACGGGGCCAATTTCGCAACGTTCGAGATCACAAAAAGCAAAACGAAAGGGATGTAAAAAAGCAGCAGTGAATACTCTTTCGACAATGCCTCGCTTTTCTTTTCTTCGCTTACCTCTTCCTTCGCATCTTTGCGGCTTTGCGGGAAAAATTTCAGATAGATCCCAACCGCGATCAACGGAATAAAAATACCCGTATTCTTTATCCAAAACCAAACTATATTCAAATCCCGCGAGTCCCATCCAAAATGCCATTCGAAAAACTTTGCCGTCTCGGTCGCACTTCCCGTCATCGACCATATGATCTGCGGCACGGCGATCACGGCCACGCCGACGCCAAACAAGATCCAATCGCGCCACCTGTCCAGTCGAAGAAAAAATAAAAATCCCGTCACGACAAAAAGTACCGCAAGACTATGCAAATGGACCAACGGCAAGAGTCCGGCAAGCAGACC
>JABFSB010000150.1 GCA_013140875.1 Acidobacteriota bacterium | reverse complement strand
GCTTTACTCAGGTTGCGGAAATCGCCAGTTTGTCCAGACGCGATGTAACCGTTTCCACCCAAATAATAAGCATTACTCAAATAAACACCGTGAATCACATTTCGCGTCAAACGGTTTTCGGCGTCTCTTGTTTTCAGTCGTGCTCTAATCCCTTCGATGCTGTATGTGCTTTCGAACATCCATTCCGTCCCATCATCTTTATAACCGAAGTTTTTAATTCCAACTTGAGCGTCGTCGTGTTGATATTGACTTCTTTTTCGCCATGTTTTCCCTCGGTCTGCCGTTTCTAAAACCCGTCGCGAATGCGTAATAAATTTGATCTGATTTGGGTCAGATATGATCAAAACCTCGGGACGATCGTTGGCATATTTCATAGGCGACTCGATATCTTCAATTGCCTTAGATTCATTCAAAGCCTGAGACATATTTGTCCAACTTTCACCTCCGTCTTCTGTCATCGTCAAAAAGTATTCAGTTTGAAACGCACCGCCAATATATTTCCTTCCAATTACCGCCCCGATCTTTGCGTCGGCAAATTCGACAGTTGAAATATCGACGCCCTTATAAGTGATCTGCGTCAGCCAGGTCTCGCCACCGTCACTTGTAACAAGAATCCAAAGTTGAACATTCTCAGCGTCGAAATCGTCATCGTAGAATGACTTAGGATATTTCTGCACCGCTAACCAACCGTTTCTTTCGTCGGCAAACTCAACGTGGGCGATCAGGGCTCCGTCAGGAAGTTCCGGCTGTAGTGTCTTCCACGTTGAGCCAGCGTCGTCCGTTTTGAATAATTTCCTCGGCGCTAATAGCCATCCGTTTTTTTTGTTTACAAATACAACCGTGTTGAGGTTCTCCTTCTTTTTTGTAAGAGCTTCTCGAACTTTCCAGTCCGTTGCTGGGTTTTTGCCTGCAAACTTGCCCTCCGAGTCCGGCACCTCCGGTTCATCGAAAGTACTGTCAAACAAACTTGTTAACGCGTCGGGTGTCGGGTTGCTCCGATTACAAGCAAGAAAAGTGAAGGCTAAAAACAACAAAAGGCTGATGAAGATTGATCGGTCGTTTATGATCTTGCTTAGTTTCATCTCAATCCATATTAGAAAGACCCTAATTTTTCCCAGTGTTTACTAATCCTCTGACCCCGTGAATCTCCTGCAAACTCCTCACCGCGATTTTGCCTTCGCTTTTCTTCGCCGATATCGCCTCGACCAAAGCCTCGGCCCCGGTTATAGTCGTCACGCAAGGCACGTTGAATTGCAGAGCGGCTTTGCGGATGGCCTGTTCGTCGTAATGCGAGGTTTTGCCGAGCGGCGTGTTAATAATTAGGGCAACTTCGCCCTGGCGGATCAGGTCGGCGATGTTCGGGCGGCCTTCGTTTACTTTGAAGACCGATTCACATTCCAATCCGACTTCGCGGAGGCGGTTGGCTGTGCCATAGGTCGCGACGAGTTCAAAACCGAGCTTGTTCAACCGCCGGGCCAACACGACAGCCTGCCCTTTATCGGCATTTGTCACCGAAATAAAAGCCTTTCCGCTCAGTGGCAGCGTCAGCCCGGCGCCTTCCATCGCCTTTCCGTAGGCCTCGCCGAACGTCGAGCCTACGCCCATGACCTCGCCGGTCGAATGCATCTCCGGTCCAAGTATCGGATCGACTCCCGCGAATTTCTTAAATGGAAATACCGGCGATTTAACAAAAATTTTCGGCACCGGCAAAACATCCGGCAGATTGAAATCGGCCAGGCTGCTTTCTCCGGCCATCACGCGCGAGGCAATCTTCGCGATCGGAATTCCGGTCGCCTTCGCCACAAATGGCACCGTTCGCGAAGCTCTCGGATTCACCTCCAAAACATAGACACGGTCATCCTGAATAGCGAACTGGATGTTCATCAGGCCTTTCACCCTCAACCCGCGAGCCAAAAGATTGGTGTAGTGCCGAATCGTGTCGAGATGCTCTTTGGCGATCTTTTGTGCCGGCAGAACGCTCGACGAATCGCCCGAATGGATGCCGGCCTCTTCAATATGTTCCTGTATTCCGGCGATCACGACGCACGGAGCTCCGACAGCTTCTTCGACCCCTTTGACGACCGACGAAGCGTCGTCCGTTGCGGACAGGAGTGTCCGCGCTCCGCAATCGGCCAACGCGTCGACGTCTATCTCGGCCGCCCGTTCGAGAAATTTATCGATCAGGATCGGTTTCTCCGGCGACGCCTCGACCGCCGAGCGCATATATTCATCGAGACTCTGATCGTCGTAAACGATCGCCATCGCCCGCCCGCCAAGCACAAAACTCGGCCTGACTACGATCGGATAACCTATTTTATTTGCAACAGCTTTGGCCTGCTCAGCCGATGTAACACTTGAATGTTCCGGACACGGAATATTAAGTTCTTCAAGCAATGCTCCAAACCGCTTTCGGTCTTCAGCCAGATCAATCGAATCCGGCGAAGTCCCGATTATCGGAACGCCCGCGGCATGCAGGCGATCGGCCAGATTCAACGGCGTCTGCCCGCCGAACTGAACGATCACGCCATCCGGCTTTTCGACATCGACAATGTTCATCACATCCTCGAACGTCAGCGGCTCGAAATAAAGCCTGTCCGATGTATCGTAATCCGTCGAAACCGTTTCGGGATTGCAGTTGACCATTATCGTCTCGAATCCTGCGTCGTGCAGGGCAAACGATGCATGGCAGCAGCAATAATCGAACTCGATGCCCTGCCCGATCCGGTTCGGCCCGGAACCCAAGATCATTATTTTTTTCTGTGTGCCCGGTGCAGCTTCGCATTCTTCTTCGTAGGTCGAGTAAAGATATGGCGTAAACGATTCGAACTCCGCGGCACAGGTATCTACGCGTTTGTAAACCGGGCTTATTCCTAGTGATATCCTATGTTTACGCACATCAAGTTCAAGTGAATTCGTGAGAAATGACAGGCGTCTGTCGGAAAGGCCATATTCCTTCGCCAGCCGTAATTCATCGACCGAATAATCCGACAACGGCTTTGCATCGAGAGCGTCCTGTAATTCCATAACCTGTCGAAGCTGGTCGAGAAACCACGGATCGATCTTCGTCAGCCGATGGACTTCGTCAATTGAATAGCCATTCTGTAGTGCGTAAGTGATATACGAAAACCGCTGTGAATTCGGCCGGGCCAGTTTTCGCTGCAATTCCGCATCGGGAACATCCTGTAAACGCAGAGGTTTAACCGCTTCGAGCGAACGTAACCCCTTAAATAAACTTTCTTTAAAAGTCCGTCCGATCGCCATCACCTCGCCAACGGATTTCATCTGCGTTCCGAGGACATCTTCGGCACCGGGAAACTTCTCGAACGCCCATTTGGGAATCTTGGTCACGACGTAATCTATCGTCGGCTCAAACGATGCGGGCGTCTTCCGGGTAATGTCGTTCGGTATTTCATCTAGCGTGTAGCCGACAGCAAGCTTGGCTGCGATCTTCGCAATCGGAAAACCCGTCGCCTTCGAGGCCAGTGCGGACGAACGCGACACACGCGGGTTCATCTCGATTATGCGAACGGCCCCATCAGCCGGATTAACGGCAAATTGAATATTCGAACCGCCCGTCTCTACGCCAACCTTGCGAATACATTTTATCGACATGTCCCGCAGGTTTTGGTATTCGACATCGGTCAGGGTCTGTGCCGGGGCGACCGTTATCGAATCGCCTGTATGAACGCCCATCGGGTCGAAATTCTCGATCGAGCAGATGATGACGACGTTGTCGTTCAGATCGCGCATCACCTCAAGCTCGTATTCCTTCCAGCCGAGGATCGACTCTTCGATCAAAATCTGCGAGTTCGGCGATGCGGCAAGCCCGTTTTTTGCGATCTCTTCAAATTCCTGCGGGTTATAGGC
>JABFSB010000234.1 GCA_013140875.1 Acidobacteriota bacterium | reverse complement strand
ACTTAAGGCTACGGTTGAAATCCTAACTTTAGCCGGATTTTCCGATGTTGGGTGATCGGTGCTGAAAGCCAAGCGGTCATTCATCGGGTAGTTCCAGAGACTCTAAAGGCTCGGCCCATTTCCGGCCCTTGTCGCTCAGGTACGGTTCAAGAAATACGCGAACGCGCTCGTGGGGGGAGTTGTCAGGCGAATATCCGCCGGCAGCATGTTCTTCGCGTGCGGCTTGAAAGGTAGCCTTCACATCAGCGTCGGCCGCGTCTGGACGAACTAAGCCAACCTCGCGGAGCCGAAGTAGAAGCGTCTGGTCCGAGTGTTGGTATCGTAAAACGAACCCACCGAGTTTGGAAGGTGCAATTGCCATTTCCCTAACACTAAATTATTTTCGTTCGTTGCTCAATCGATCGAAGCTTTACTGATTTGAATAACCTAAACTCACTAATTGGTATGAAGGACGGGAATTCCAAAGTCGTTCGCCTTTCGCAACTTGCGCTGGAAGCCAGGGGCCGCGCGATGCTCGTCGGCGGGTGCGTGCGCGATGAGTTGATGGGTGTGGAGCCGAAGGACTGGGATGTCGAGGTTTATGGGGTTGCACCTGAAAAACTAAGGGAAATACTGGATTCATTCGGCGAGGTAAATGTCGTCGGCGAGGCGTTTACGGTTTATAAGGTCGGGAGCGACCTCGATGTTTCGTTGCCCCGCAGAGAACGAAAGGTCGGTTCCGGTCATCGAGGGTTTGTGGTCGAAGGCGACCCGGACATGTCCTTTGAAGAGGCGTGTTCGCGGCGGGATTTTACGGTTAATGCGATCTTGAAAGATCCGCTGACCGGCGAGATCGTGGATCCGTTTAATGGACGGGGAGACATCGAAAAAAAAATTCTACGGCATGTTTCGAGTGAGACCTTCGCAGAAGACAGTTTGCGCGTGTTGCGGGCGGCACAGTTTGCGGCGAGGTTTGATTTCGATATTGCGCCCGAGACGGTTGAGTTGTGCAAAACGATCGACGTCACTGATCTGCCAAAAGAGCGAATCTGGGGCGAATTGGAAAAGCTTTTGTTAAAAGCCGAAAAGCCTTCGATCGGGCTGAAATGGCTTTACGATCTGGGTGTTGTCGACCAATTATTTCCCGAGATGAAATCGCTGGTCGGTGTGCCGCAGGAACCCGAATGGCATCCTGAGGGCGATGTCGATGTGCACACGCTGATGGTTGCGGACGAAGCTCGGAAATTGGTCGATGATCTTCCGTATGAAAAACAGGTGACGGTAATGCTCGGCGCCGTTTGTCACGATTTCGGCAAACCGCCGACGACTGTTTTTATGGATGGTCGGTGGCGTTCGCATTCGCACGATGAGGCCGGTGTCGAGCCGACGCTGTCGTTTCTGGACACGCTCGGCATTTACACTTTGCACGGTTATGACGCGCGGAATCAGATAGTTCAGCTTGTCCGGTATCATCTAAAACCCGGCGAGTATTACAAATCAAAATCGCCGGTCGGCGACGGGGCGTTTCGACGGCTTGCCCGCAAGGTCGAACCCGATCTGCTGTATCGTGTCGCAAAAGCCGACAGTCTCGGCCGCAATCCCGATTGGCTTCCAAAGGAAAAATGGTTCGGATCGGAGGCTCAGGAGTGGTTTATCGAAAAGGTGCGCGAACTGCAAATCGAACGAAAGGCCCCGGAGCCTATTTTGATGGGACGGCATCTTATCGAGCTCGGCCTGTCGCCCTCGCCGCAGTTTAAGAAAATTCTCGACGCTATTTACGAGATGCAGCTCGATGGCAAGATAACTCGTTTGGATGAGGCTATCCTGGAAGCGGAAAAATTGTCGTGACGGCCGCTAATCCGATTCGATCTTTTCCTTTACTTTTTCAGCCAAAAGATTTTCATGTTTGATCCCGACGCGAAGCCGGCGGTAAATGCTCATCCATTGGTTTGCGAGCCAGGGCAGAACGAAAAACGCTAATACGTATCCACGCCAATCGTCGATCAGCAATTTGAAACCCGTAAGCAACAGAACGAGAAGCGTGACCCAATGGCTGAAGCAATACTCGCAAGTCCAGACGTAGCAGAATTTGCGGACCAGCAAAAATGGAGATTTTTCGCTCCAATGTTGAAACGCGTCCCGCCATTCGCTAAATATTTCTTCCTGCGTAACCGTCCACGCGATGCTCGCTACGCAAATCGAAAGAATGATCAGATTGAAAATGACGGTTGCAATATCCATTTGAACTAAGTCTAGGGAATAACAAAAAGAGTGGCAACAAAACGTCACCACTCTTTTAACCGCAAATGATATTGCGCGTTTACTGTTTACCTTCGAGAAATGCCTTCAGTCTGCGCGAACGCGACGGATGACGGAGCTTTCTCAAGGCCTTTGCCTCGATTTGGCGGATGCGTTCCCGCGTCACGGCGAAGTGCTGGCCGACCTCTTCGAGGGTGTGCTCGCTGCCGGTGTTGCCCAGGCCGAAGCGCATCTTGATCACCTTTTCCTCGCGAGGTGTCAGGGTTGCGAGCACCTCGTCGGTAATTTCGCGAAGGTTCGAAAACGTGACCGATTCCGCCGGGTTGAGGATCGATTTGTCCTCGATAAAATCGCCGAGATGCGAATCTTCCTCTTCGCCGATCGGCGTTTCGAGCGAGATCGGTTCCTGGGCGATCTTAAGTACCTTTCGTACTTTCGAGACCGGAATATCCATCCGCTTTGCGATCTCTTCGCTCGACGGTTCGCGGCCCAGTTCCTGCACCAGCAGCCGCGAGGTGCGGATGAGCTTGTTGATCGTTTCGATCATGTGCACCGGAATGCGGATGGTGCGGGCCTGGTCGGCGATTGCTCGCGTAATCGCCTGCCGAATCCACCAGGTCGCATAGGTCGAGAATTTATATCCGCGACGCCATTCGAACTTGTCGACCGCTTTCATCAGACCGATGTTGCCTTCCTGAATCAGGTCGAGGAACTGCAAACCGCGGTTGGTGTATTTTTTGGCGATCGAAACGACCAGACGCAGGTTGGCTTCGACCAACTCGCGTTTGGCCTTGTTGGTTTCGTATTCGCCGACGCTTATCGTTTGATACGAACGCTTTATCTCGACCGGCTGAAGGTGAAACTTTAGCTCGATATCAGCAAGGACCTTTTTCGCCTCGTTGACCTTGGCGTTAAGCTCACGCTTTTCGGGGGCAAGCGGCTTCTTTGTCGCAAGGCGTTCCTTCGCCTTTTTGATGGCCTTTTCGGCTTTTTGGATCTCTTCAACAACCTTGCGGATCGATCCGATCATTACCTGCATCGAATGCTCGGTCAGGTTGAGGTTTTTGATCTCCTGTGCAACCTCAAGCCGCAGGCGGGCCGTTTGCCGCGTCAGACGCATCAGCTTTTTGGGCCTTTTGCCTTTAACGGTCGGTTTGGCGATCGATTGCTCTTTACGAAGCGCAACCCAGGATTTAAGGGCGGCGGCATAGCTTTGGCGGATGTTGCCGATGCCTTCCAGCGTCCAGCGCAGATACTCTTCGGCTTTATCTTCTTCAAGCGAAATTTCGGCCTGTTCCGAAAAAGCGACGGTCTCGCGAATGCTGGCCTTGCCGACCGCAAGGTCGTCGCCGATCTTCAACAGCCGTTCGACCGAGATAGGCGAACGGGAAATTGATTTGCGGGTCTTTATCTGGCCGCGCTCGATGCGTTTTGCGATCGTGACCTCGCCCTCACGGGTGAGAAGCGGCACGATGCCCATTTCACGCAGGTAAAGGCGGACGGGATCGTTGGATTTATCCAGAGCACCGGCCGAAAGGTCGAGGTCGATATCGTCCTCTTCTTCCTCTTCCGCCGCCGGGTCTTCGTCAAGTGCAAGGGCCGACGCGCGCTCAAGCAATTGAGCGTCCGTTTC
>JABFSB010000531.1 GCA_013140875.1 Acidobacteriota bacterium | reverse complement strand
CGGTTTGGGAATCTCTACAGAAAGGCGGAGAACAATCCGACGGCAGGTCAGCAGAATCCGATTGCTTACACGGCAATTGAAGAAACAACAATGCCGGGTACAGGCGATATCGACAAGGCGACCAACCGGTTCAGAACCAGCACGACATACAACGACGCCGGGCAGGTTGTAACAGACAATAAATTCCGCACGATGAGTTTCGCCTATGACGCGAACGGGCGTCAGGTGAAGGCTTCGCGTACAAGTGTGCTCGATGCTTGGACGGTCTATGACGTTCTTGGAAATCGTGTCGCGACGAAGATCAACGACATCTGGCAGTATGTGGTCTATGATGCTTTTGGCAAAGTCGTGGCCGAGTATGGGCAACTGGCGGACGGTCTCGGCGGCGTGAAATACGTCCAACAGGACTGGCAAGGCAGTGTGAGAGCGGTGACGAACGCGAACGGTTTTGTCGTCAGCCGCACCGACCATCAAGCCTTTGGTGGCGAGATCGGCTACGGCACCGGCCTGCGCTCGATTGAGCAAGGCTACAACGTCGACAAAGCCACCCGACAAGGCTACGGCCTGACCGAACGCGACGAAGCTACAGGATTAGATCACACCTGGTTTAGAAAGAACGAAAACACTGCCGGAAGGTGGACATCAGCTGACCCGTACAACGGTTCCATGAAGATAGGCAATCCACAGAGTTTCAACCGCTACAGCTATGTTGGCAGTGATCCTCTAAATCATGTTGACCCGTCTGGTTTGGATAGGTTAGATGACGCGATTGTGACTGCAAACTATTTGCTTAACTCCAAACCATGCGCGAATCTGTTCAAAGGAAAGGATGCTGAATCACTCCTAAAAAATACGCGGATCCGAACACCGTCTAGCCAGCCTGCTACGTATAATAGCGGCGGAATCGTTACATCAAAAAAGTGGACTAACCCAATGATTGCAATAACTTCGGGAAAGGCCAAAGGAATCTATATCGATCCTAATGGTGCATTCTATGCCAACTCGGGGCGACTCGGAATAGGTTTTGGAATCTTTCTAGACAACGAAGACTATTCCGTTCTAATTCTTCTCCACGAACTAGCCCATATAGCAAAAGTTATACCTCACGACGCGGGCAATGTTGGAGGTCAAGGATACATGAACAATGCGAAAATATTCGTGTTTTGTTTTCTTATGAATCCTGAATGGAGAAAGGCTCCAGTCGAAACAACTCCGCCGACAGTTCCAGAAGGCGGAATAAGTCCGCGTACTCAGGAACCGCTACTGCAGCCCGGCGGGGCTTGGGGGCAAGCCGACTGGAGCTTTTACATGTTAGGGTGGCTCGCACAGATGTCCCAAACCCACGTCACCGTACGGATGGTGGACTAGAATGGAGGGAAAGTAATGGCGGTAAGGAAGATTGAAATAAGAACGGTTGTGACTATTTGGTTTTTGGTGTTGTTCGGTGTGGACAGCCTTCTGGCTCAGTCGCCCAACGATAATTACGGTGACGTGGAAATTGTCGTTAGTGAGGCTTCAGTTTTTGATACAACTGAAGCCATGAAGCAGGTCAGGAATCAAGACTATTTCCCTCCCTTTCGTATCTTTCTTCAGAATGACGACCGCGCGTTCGAGATGCGGTCCAGAACGCCAGGAAAGTTTGCCGCGAATGTGCCTATAGGGTTTTACGACGTTAGACTGAAGTCCAATGATGGTATGAGTTTGAGTTACCGTAGAGGAAACATTCAGGTCGGATCTGAGGAGAAAAAACGGCTTTTTATAGGTGAGATTGAAGGGGAAGCGGAGGTCTGCGTCCGTAGGTCGGGTTTCGTTGCAGAGCCTATCGCTCATAGCGGAAGGCCCTCAATCTATCCGCCAGTTCAGTACGAAGATCGATTAGTCGAAGGATATAACAGGATGACAATTAAGTACTGCGAGCGACGGATCACTTCTGATTCGATTACATCGTATCGGTTCGCGCTCGTTACCTATAAGAATCTGACAATTTATGCAGAAGACGCCTCATACGACGGCTTAAAGTTCAAGCTAGAAGGTCGAGGGCGCGTGATGAGCAGAGTTGACGGTCAAGTCAAAAGTTGCATAGAAAGGACCCAGCTTATCAGTATTGAGTTGAACCCTAAAAGCCACAGCGAATTCAAATGTGAGGATATTGCGAAAAAATCCGCGCCGAAACGTACGCAAAAATAGTAAAGCTCATAGCCAACAGGTTGTCAGAAGCACGTGAGTAACATGTACTAATCAAGACTTCATCTGACGGTTGAAAGATTTTCGATAATGGTGGGTGTACGATATGTCGAATCGTGCGACCACCATTTTTCGTTGTCGAGTTCTTTTTCCTTAGCCAGGTGCTTTGACTCGGCGAAGGTTTCCATCGGCGTTTTGCCGTAGCAGTATTTGCCGGAATGGGGCCGCTCTGAGTTGTAGTGGCGTATCCAATCGTCGGCGTCCCGCTGGAGCTCTTCCAGATTTTGATACAGCTTTTTGCTAAAGGCAATCTGGTAGAACTCGTTGAGGATGGTTTTGTGAAAGCGTTCGCAGATGCCGTTGGTCTGCGGCGACTTGGCTTTTGTACGGGTGTGATCGATGTCCTCGATCGAGAGATATAGCTGGTATTCGTGATGTTCGCGGTTTCCGCGGTATTCCGAGCCGCGGTCAGTCAGCACTCTCAAGAGCCGGACATCTTCCGCCTCGAAAAACGGCACTACTTTGTCATTTAAGAGATCGGCCGCGACCAGTGCGTTCTTTCGGTCATAAAGTTTGACGAAGGCGACGCGGGAATACGTGTCGATAAAGGTCTGCTGGTAGATACGGCCGACGCCCTTCATGTTCCCGACGTAGAATGTGTCCTGCGATCCAAGATAGCCCGGATGCTCCGTCTCGATCTCGCCTCTGGCTTCTTTTTCCTGTTTGGCTTTCTCAAGAGCAACGACCTGGGCTTCGGTCAGGATCAGTCCTTCCTGGGCCACCTTGGCTTCGAGCGCTTTCAGCCGCTTTTTGAAACTCTCCAGATCGTGCCGCAGCCAGACGCAGCGAACCCCGCCGGGACTGATAAACTGCCCGCCCTTTCTCAACTCGTTCGACACCCGAACCTGCCCATACGCCGGCTGCTCGATGGCCATCGCCACCACCGCTTCCTCGATCTCCGGCGATACGCGGTTTTTCAGGATCGCCTTTTGCCGCGAGATCTCCTGCAACGCAAGCTCACCGCCCGTTTCGTACAGCTCCTTGAACCGGTAAAAACTATCCCGCGAATAGCCCATCACCTTGCACGCCTTCGAAACATTACCCAAAGTCTCCGCCAGGTTCAGAACCCCCAGTTTGTTCTTGATTATCTTCTGCTGTGTGTTCATCTCTAACATTCTCCTTTGTGCTCGCCTTTGAAACAGATTGGAGCATGCTCCAATCTGTTTCAAGTAAGAATGTCAGATTAAATCGTGACTAGTACAAGTAACATGAACACTACTTCCGTGTTTTCCATGTTTTACCCGAATAGGTGCGATTTTCGTAGTCAGAGGAGCGTCAATAAACATTAGTTTTTTGACACGCGTATTCCAGAGCTTGATAGAGTAATAAAAACGGGCTCATCGGCCGGATCATTTAGAGAGGGTTTTTTGACAGATGTTTTCGCCCTCTAAATCCGTTGGGGACTTATATCAAGAACTATGACCCCAAGACTTTCCTTTTCTGGGGGATAAATATCTTTAAGAAGACTAAATACGTCTTCTTCAGATCGCCCTGGAGCAATTCTGTCAAAATCTTCTTCTTCCATCATCGCGGCAAAACTGTCGTATTTTCGAACCTGATTAACCTTAATTACTTGGTTTTCATGAAAAGTAGTCAACCGGATCAACTCTCCGTCCGTAATTGACCTTATGTTATTGTAACCGACCCTTACTTCCAAGGTTTTCTCACCTTTTCTGATTAGGTCCAGGAACGTTTTCTTGATCCGCATTTGCCTCATAAAATTTGGGTTATCTAAATCTGAACTCCATTGCTCGGTAACTATACCTAAATGATATGCTTCCGGCAATACCGCGTCCAGATTCCAACCTCGCTGTTGGAGGGCCAGAGTTTCTGATGAAGTTGGAGCAATATGGATATACAATTTGCGACCGAAGTCTTTTAATAGAAACGGAATATCACTGAGGAGAGCAACAAATGCAGGTAAGGTGGTTGCAAGGAATGGCATGACCTTTATAGGTTCGCCTTTTTTAGGAGTTGCCCCAGCAACACCTAACACAGTATTATCTCGGTTGACAGCCACGTAAATAAGTTTGTACTTGAGATTGATGTCTTGACTGTCACGTCGTTCATATCCGCCAAACAGTGAATTTACCCAATCGTCGTCAATTCCGTCGAAAAAAGGTGGAAGGTTTTCAAGCAATAAATCCCTGACTTGTTTTTCATGACTGGGGCCCAACGGTACTACCGAAATATTTACTCGATCGAACCGAGATTCAAAGTCTGAGTCTACAAAATGTTTGTAAAGCATTACCTCGGTTATATTGGTTTTATAGTGACTCGCTGATTTTCCTGCCGGTATGTATCCTTTCGCACGAAAGAAGCCGAGTGCTGAACTGTTATTCTCAGCCACGGTGCAGTAAATCTGTCGGGCCTTTGCGTCTCGTGCGTACTTCTCAGCATGATCTAGTAACAGAGTACCAAGGCCCCTTGTATTTCTATAGGTTTCAGCAACAATTAATGGACTAATCTTGTAGGTGCATTGTCTCTTACCAACAACGTGGATCATTCCCGCAGGTTGATTGTTGACGGTAGCTACAAACATCTTTTGCTCTCTGGAAAAAAAGCCAAGTTGATCAACTCCACCTGAAATATGGGTCTTGAAAATTCGTTCGGCGTGCGCCCTGTGGTCACCACCATAATAAGGACTTAGAGCGCTATCCATCAGCTCAACAACGAAATCGAAGTCCTCTTCAACGGCTGGTCGTATGGCGATATTTCCAAAGTCTGATTCTGTCATAATCGTTCAGAAGGTTGGTAATTTTGTTATTTATTCACCGGCATCAACACAATACTGCAAAACTAGCATCTATGGTAAGCATTCCGTGGATAGTTTGCTCCACAATTGTGGCAATGCTTGGCCTTCCTTCCGTGCTCCTGTAGATGATTCCTCAGCCGTACCATACTCGAAAATGATCTACGACAAGCCGCACATTTGAAATTTCCACTCATTTAATTTAATGAATTAATGATTGAAGTGCGGGCTGCTCGTCAGAATCGTTCGGCGTCGCCCAAATCTTTGCAAAGACAAGCTCGGGTTTCTCTAGGTAAACCGGCACCTCTTTCTGAGCGCTCTTGATAGTAACGTTTAATGGCTTCTCGAAAATAACATCGGAAGTTGTAAACCAGAAAAGGGGGCTGGGCTTGCTGCCGGAGACAATCGGATGCCGGGCCGCAAGCCGCAAATTGTTCGTCCAGTGATTGTCGATCGATTCGACCAGGACGGCTTTGATCCTTTTCACGCGGTAGTCATCCACGTGCTTCTTCTGCTTCACGATATAGTGGAAGTGTGAGCGAAACTTCTTCTGCATCTTTTTGATCGACGTTGTTTTTCGGTCGGCCTCGTATAAGTAGTAGTGCGTTTGGTGGTTTGGCTTTCTATCGGGAAAATGGAGCGCAAAGAATGCATCCGGACGGTGGGGGAGTATTTCTGTTTCGTCCGTCTTGGTCAGAGTGCCGACAGAGTTAACCGTCACCTTACGCACCTCAATATCATTCCAAAGCTGCGAACCCTGATAGAAGCCCAACAACTTCACCTTATCGCCGGATTTCAAACACGCTTTTTCAAGCATGTAGTGGAAGCGGGAGATCATAAGCTCGTGGTGCATATGAAGTAGCCGACCTTGCATTTTGAGCATCTGTTTTCCCATTGTGATTTCGCTGTACTGCTTCTCGCGGTTTCGTCTAACCATTTCGCTATCTAGCTTGTCGATTTCGTAACCGGCATTGGTGATCAGGGCTAAAGACCTTGCGTCGTCGAGGTAGTAGTTGAACTCCGTCGCGTAAAAGCTTGATGGGAAGGCAAAGCGATTGACAAGCCCCTGATGATAAAGATTCTGAAGATGCCGCTCCGTGGTTCGAATGTCGCCGTCAACTAGCCTCACGATTTGGGAAGTCGGGATGACCCTGTATCGACGGATAATATCAATAATCTCGATCGAGCGGGGAGTGATACGGCGAGGCGGCAGATTCTCTGGGGCTTCGCGCGAGTATTTTTTCAGACGCTGGCCCTTCTGATACGGCATTGGGGATAAGGGTTAAGAATTAAGAAGGAAGGATGCCCTATAATAATAGTACATCCTCAAAATCTTGCGAACCCTTTGTCGGCTGAACTAAGTCAAGTCCGAACCTTCCATTCAAGAATCTTCATATCTTCATCATTTTTCCTTCATTTTAGTTTTCTATCCTTAATAAAAAGCTCCGCTGATCTCCCGTCTTGATCTGACCCTTCCTGTCGAGCAAATCCAATCTCAAACTCAAAGAAATGCCCACTAATTAATTTCCTCCGAAGGAGGAACAATGAAAAAAGACAAGTTACCAAAAGGCGTTTACCGCCGTAATAAAAACAGCAACCAGTTATGGATTGCATATACAGACGAACTTGGGAAAAGGATAAAGGAATCCGCGAAGACAAGTGACCTAAAAATCGCCAAAGAGCTTCGGGACAAACGGCTCCGTGAGGTTGCCGAAGGCATTCTTACTCCGACCAGAAAATTCGAATCCATCACTTTCGGTGAGATTTTGGATTTTTGGTGGGAACGACACGGAAAACACAAGCGGGGTTTTCACTACAAGATTCACCGGCTTGAAAAGTTTAGGCCGATCAAGGCCCGGAATTTACAACCCGAGACGATTGACGAATTCCTCAAGGAATTGTTGGAAGTAGAAAAGTACTCGCCCTCATACGTCAATCATTACAGGACGATTTTTAACTCATCGTTTAACTACGCGATCAAGTGGAAAAAGTACGATGATAATCCAGTTGCCGTGATCGAACAGGTGCCGGAGAATGAACCACGCGACCGATTTGTGGAAGTCTCGGAACTTGCCGCTCTTATTGAAAAATGCCAGCAGGAAAGGGATATCGAACTTCAGGGCTTCATCGTTTTGGCGGCTTGCACAGGACTTAGGAAAAGCGGTGTACTATCACGACGCTGGGATGAGGTGAAGTTAGATGCTGATTTTCCATCAATCTTGTTGCCGAAAAAAGACAGCAAGAATCGCCGTTCGAATCGACTTCCCTTGCCGAGGTTTTGCATAGAAGCATTAAAACACCTTCCTAGCTATGGCGAACACGAATATCTGTTCCCGGCACGTCCTAATCCCAGATATAAGGATGTCGAGAAATTTCGAAAACCTCACGCTTGGGATATTGGAAAGCGATTCAGACGGATTCGGGATTTAGCCAAGATCAACGATTTACGGATTCACGACCTGAGACACTTTGCGACGACAATGCTGTTTATCGAAGGGGTATCTGATGCGATAATCCGAAAGATGACTGGCCACCGCTCTGATGAACTCGAAAGATACAAGCATCTTTCACCTCAATTCAAACAGCAAACGACTGAGCTAATCGCTGAAAAATTAGTTGACGAATTAGAGGTAATGGGTACGTTTTTGGGTACATCGCCTGAAAACGACGAAAGCCGCCAAGTGGCGGCTTCGCAAACTACTGATAATAAAGAGGATAGTGGCGGGGCCGACGGGGCTCGAACCCGCGACCTCCAACGTGACAGGCTGGCGTTCTAACCAACTGAACTACGACCCCGCACTCTCGAATCTCAGGACTGAGATCCGAAATCTCAAACTGGTGGGCACGAAGGGACTCGAACCCCTAACTTCCTCCTTGTAAGGGAGGCTGTCTACCAATTGACGTACATGCCCGAAACTTTTATCGGCTGCTTCGACAGCCGTTTCGTCGGCGGAAATTTCAAACGAAATCGCACTTTTACTTGCGAAAAGGCGAACTGCCATCGTACGAAAACGCCCAAAATATGTCAAGTTTCAGGCTTTCAATGTGCAGAAGCCCGCGTCAACAATGGCTTAACGCTCAACATTTGATCACGCCCTTGCTGACGCCTGGGCTTCTGCAAAAAAACCGAGCCTTCGAAATTTTCTCTAGGAGCACCGCTCAAGAATGTGCACCGCAATATCGACCAGCAGTTTCTTAGGACGGTCGATAGGTTCGAGTTTTAAGATTGTTTCGTCACAAAGCCGCCGGGCGAGGGCTTTTGTTTCCTCGATCCCAAAAACGCTCGGGTAGGTCGCCTTGTTTGCTGCGATGTCTTTTTGGGCGGTCTTTCCGAGGTCTTCGGTCGTTTGCGTAACGTCCAGTATGTCGTCTGTTACCTGAAAGAGCAGCCCGAGATTTGCGGCGTATTCCGAGATGGCATGGGCCTCGACAGTATAGCCCTCACCGATTATCGCGCCTGCCCTTCCGCACGCCGCGATAAGGGCTCCGGTCTTTAGCCGATGAATCTTTTCGATTTCGGCGATCGGAGCGTCCTTCCCCTCAGCCTCGAGGTCCAATTGCTGGCCGGCGACCATTCCCGCAGGCGTTCCGGCCGCCTTTGCCAACTCAGCGATCAGAATAACCCGCATATCGGGCGAAAGTGACGCGTCCTCGGCAACCGCCTGAAATGCCAGCGTTTCCAAAACGTCGCCGGCAAGGATCGCGGTTGCCTCATCGAATTTCTTGTGGCACGTGAGCCGGCCGCGACGCAGATCATCATTGTCCATCGAAGGCAGGTCATCGTGAATTAGCGAATAAGTGTGGATCATTTCGACCGCGGCAGCCGTGCGCACAAGCTTCTCCATCGGAGCGTCGAAGGTCCGGCCGACGGCAAAAACAAGTGCCGGCCTGAAACGCTTTCCGCCCGCAAAAAGGCTCCAGCGGATCGCCTCGTGCAACCGCATCGGCGCCGTCTCGGCCGAGGGTATCAGCTTGTCGAGCGATCCATCGACTATCCGGACCGACTCACTCAGAAATTCGTCTAACTCACTCACAGTTCAAGAATTATCGTTCAATAGCGCCGCCAATTCAATGAGGCCTACGAAAGTGCAGGAAGCAGGTCGAGTTTTTGCGAATCCCGCCTCGATAAGGTAAATTTCATTTGCATACATGCCGGTAAACAGCGATGAATTCCGCTCCGCGTTGTCCCGCTTTCCGAGCGGCGTTACCGTCGTCACGTCACGGGACGAAGAAGAGCGCTTTCATGGAATTACGGTCTCGGCTTTTTGTTCGCTGTCGCTTGATCCGCCGCGTGTTTTGATCTGTGTCGAGAAAACTAGCGGCAGCCACCTCGCCCTTGAATCTTCAAAAGCTTTTGTAGTCAATATGCTAAGTGCCGAACAAAAAGACGTTTCAGACAGGTTTGCTTCCCTGGCGGAAGATAAGTTCGAATCGCTTGAGTTCGAAACCGGCATCGACGGCATTCCTTTGTTGATAGGATGTCTGGCTACTTTGGAATGCCGCGTCACGAACTCTTACGACGGCGGCGACCATTCGATCTTCGTCGGCGAGGTCGAAAAAGCGACGGTCAACGACGGCGATCCGATCCTGTATTTTCGCGGCGACTACCGTTCGATTTCGTCCTGATTGTTAGCCTTTCTTCTTCCTCCTCTTCGGTGGTTAAAGAAATGGACCACGGAAGGGGAAGAATAAGAGAAAAGAAAGATCGAAAATCAGCGGCAAGTACCCAGTCGGTGATGCTCTCGAACCGGCCAAGAGGGGTTTTAGTTTTACGCAAACTCAGTTTTGCAGCATTTCACGCAGATCGTCTTCGCAAAGTTCATAGGTCTCGTTGCAGAAGCCGCAGGTCATCTTCGCTCCATTGTCCTCGACAAGCATTGACTCAACTTCCGCTCTACCCAACGCGCCGATAATAGCCTTGGCCTTCTCCATCGAGCAATTGCACTTAAATGAAACTTCCCTCTCGTCGAGGATTTTGAAATCTATTTCGCCGAGCGCAATTTTCAGCAGATCTTCGGGCGTGGCTCCCGCCGCGATAGCGGACGTGACGTGAGAGGCGTGACGAATCGTGTCCTCGATCATCGTTATGATGTGCTCGTTCGCACCGGGCAGCATCTGGATAAGAACACCGCCGGATGCGGCCACGAACGGCTCCGAGCTTTTCAACAGCACGCCCAAAAGAACGGCGGACGGTATTTGCTCCGACTTGGCAAGATAAAACGCGAGATCTTCGCCGATCTCGCCTGAAACGATCGGGACCGAGCCGACATAAGGCTCCTTCAGCAAGCCGATGTCGAACCCAGACTCCCTGATGACATAAAAAGTCCCGTTTCCGACAATTCCTTTTACGTCGAATTTCCCGTTTCCGTTTGCGGGCAATTCGGCTTCGCTGTTCTTAACGTAACCGCGCACCGTTCCGTCGCCGGTGGTTTCAGCGGTTATGCCGCCCACCGGCCCATCGGATTCGATCTTTATGGTAAGCCGGTCGTAATCCTTGAACGTATTTCCCAAAAGCAGGGTTCCGGTAAGAACCCGCCCGAGAGCTGCCGATACCGTCGGCGAAGTTTCATGCCGCCTCACCGCCTCACGCACTACGCCTGTCGTAATTGTTGAAAATACCCTAATCGTTCCATCCGCAGCGGTTCCCTGTATGATCTTGTCCATTTTATAGATATTATAGCGGCCCGATCGTTCTTTGCTGAAGGCGGATGAATTTTTAACCTTGCTACCACCTTTGCGGTCTTCATCCATTGCCCGGGTTGTTTCGGAACGTTTGCCTCAAAAGTGGTAAAATAGAGATTGTCCGACACGGTCGGCGGTTGAGGAGATTGCGAGATGGGTCAGCCTTTTGAGACGGCAGCAGCGGCAACGGTTGAAACCGGGAACGGGTATGCGGCAAGAACGCGGGAACGATTCCAGCCGCTTGGCCTGAACGCGGAAAAAGTCGTAGCGAAGAGGTATTCGTCCAAAGACGAGAAGGGCGAACCGGTCGAAACCTGGGCGGATATCGTAAAACGTGTTGTCGATCACGTCGCTACCGCCGAAAAGGACGAAGGCGAACGCCAGGCCTTCTCCGACGCGATGACGGCGATCATGCTGTCCCGCGAATTCATTCCGAATACGCCGTGTCTGGTGAACGCCGGAAAGCCGAAAGGCCAGTTAGCGGCATGTTTCGTGCTGGACGTTCCCGACTCGATCGAAGGCATCATGGAGCACGCCCAGAATGTCGCCATCATTCACCAAACCGGCGGCGGCACCGGAATGACGTACGAGTTTCTGCGTCCCGCGGGGGCGATGGTGAATTCGACGCGCGGCGTTGCGTCCGGCCCGGTCAGCTTCATGAATATCGTCAATCAAACGACCGAGGTCGTTAAGCAGGGCGGCGTGCGGCGCGGCGCCAACATGGGAATCCTGAGCGTGAGCCATCCGGACATTCTCCGGTTCATCCATGCCAAGAACGATCAAAGCAGCCTGACGAATTTCAATATTTCGGTCACGGTGACCGACGCGTTTATGGAAGCTGTCGATCGCGGCGTTTGGTTCCAGACCGAGTTCAACGGCGAACCGTGGACACAAGCTGTGTTCGATCCGGTGAGCGGTGCCGATTACGTTCTTTATCGCCGGTCGGATGGTTCGACCGCGACCTTCGCTGATAGATTCGCGTTCGAAACCGCCGACCTTTCGGATTGCACTGCCGAAGAACCTCCGATTGCGGGAATGGTTTTCGCACCCGACATTTGGAAACGCATTATCGCGTCGGCGCACAAATACGCCGAGCCGGGAATCATTTTTATCGATGAAGTAAACCGCCACAATCACCTGATGGCGTCGATGGGCCCGATCTATGCATGTAATCCTTGCGGAGAGCAGCAGCTTCATTTTAATAATTCGTGCAACCTCGGTTCGATCGACGTGGCCAAGTTTTTTACCGAATCGAACGATGTTTCGATCGACAATATCGACTGGGACAGGCTTGCCCGCACGGTTCATCGCTGCACGCAGTTTCTGGATAATGTCGTGGACGCCGGTTATTTTCCGCTCCCTGAGATCGACGATGTCGTAAAGCGAACACGTCCGGTCGGTCTAGGGATAATGGGTTTTGCCGATCTTTGTCTGCGCCTCGGCGTAACCTATGGTGAGCAGGATTCGCTCGACCTGATCGAACGCGTTATGGGTTTTGTCAGACGCGAATCTTGGATCGCTTCACTTCATCTCGGTGCCGGGAAAGGCGTGTTCCCCGAATTCGAGGCAAACCGCGAGGCGTATACGAAGTTTTTGCGCGAAGAGATCGAAATACCCGAAGAGATAGCAATCACGCCGCGAAATTATGAAGTGACGACGATTGCTCCGACGGGCACGATCTCGCTCGTGGCCGAAACCTCATCCGGTATCGAACCGAACTTTTCCTGGGCGTACGTCCGT
>JABFSB010000551.1 GCA_013140875.1 Acidobacteriota bacterium | reverse complement strand
GAACATAATCCCGAAGCGGTTCGCCGTCCTCGAGACAGAAATTCAGAGTCGAGTCGAGGTAACAGCGCTCACATTTTGGGCATTGCTTCATCGGATAAAATAGGGCGACCTTAATAATTGATATTTTATACCAGTCTCGACAATTTTAAAGTCATCCAGCAAACACGACCGTGGTGTCAGGAGAAAATGTCCAGGGTAGAGCCGACTCTGATCCCGAGATCGGAAAGATCGCGTGCTTTGCCCGGATTGCGGGAAAGCATAACGATCGACCGCACGCCGAGGTTGCTTAAAATATCGGCCGCCGGACTGTAATCGCGGGCATCGGGTGCGTAGCCTGCTTTTTCGTATGCTTCGGCCTGGCTGAGTCCGGCCTGTTTGAACGGGACACTCTTCATCAAGGCGAGATGGCCGTTTCCCTTGCCTTCCTGATCGAGATAAATGATGACGCCGCGGCCGGCCTTTTGAATTGCCGCCTGGGCCGCCGCCATCTCGGCCGCACATTCACACTCGATGCTGTTGAATACGTGCCCGCCGAGACACGCCGAGTGGATACGGACAAGAACGTCCTCGCCGCCGTCAACGGTCCCCAGGACCAGGGCGATAGCTTCCGAACCGCCATCGGTGTAAAGCACCTCAAGAAAAGTCCCGAATTTTGTGGCCAGTTCCCGCTCCGCCAGACGTGTGTTCATGTTTGGGATCGCTATTCGGGCAAGCCGGTCCGACGTACCAGGTCTTTGAATCTGGGATCGTCGCGCAAAGGGTCGAGAAACGGATCGGTCTTTATCCGCGGCAGGAACCAGTCGCGGGCCTGATAAGACTTTTCAAGTTCGAGAAAAGCCTCGTCTTTTTCACCAAGCGCCGCATAGCTGACCGCCAGCCAATAGTTGACGACATATGTCGATTTCTCAAGCTCCTTCAGCCGGTTTATCAGGTCCATTGCGGCGTCGCGGCGGCCGGTTTTTGCATAGGCCACGGAAAGCTGAACCCCAAGCCGGAAATCGGTCTGCTTTTCAGCTATCTCAAGCGACTCGGCGTAATTTCCCCGTGCGTTATACGAATGACAAAGCCAGCTTTTGCCGGTAATAAAAGTCGGGTCTAATTCGTATGTCCTTTTAGCCTGCTCGACCGCAAGATCGAACTGGCGGGCATACATATAAACAGCCGCGAAGTTGGCACCCTGGATCAACGACACAGGTTCAAGCTCCATGGCCTTTTTCATTTCCGCTATCGCCTCTTCGTGGCGTCCCATCGGGCTCAAGAAAACCCAGGCATAGCGATAATGTGTGATCGCAAGGTTCGGATCGAGTTCGAGAGAACGTTTGAACTCAAGTTCGGCCTTGTCCCAATCCCAGTCGTACGTGGCGGCAATTACGCCGGAAAGCGTGTGAGCTTCGGGCAATTCCGGGTCGATCTCAAGTGCCTTTACTATCGCGGATTTGGCTTGAGGCATTGCCTCCTTCGGCGACATGTAAGGATAGGACGGCATAACGGCATACGATTCGGCCACCGCTACGTAAGCCAGTGCGAACGCGGGATCCAGCGCTATCGCCTGCCTAAAAAGGTCGATGCTTCGCAAAATATCCTCTTCGGTTCGCCTGGCAAAATGGAAACGGCCTTTTAGGTAAAGCTGGTAGGCTTCATTGCTGTCCGTGTAACGCTTGGTAATAGCTTTGGTCTCGTTCCCGGCCAGTTTCAGCTGGAGATTTTGAGTTATTGCCTCAGTGATCTGACGCTGGGTTGTGAGCAGGTCGGACATCTTCCGCTCGTACTGCTGGCCCCACAATGAGCGGTTATTTCGAATGTCGACAAGTTCGACCGTTATGTTCAGATTGTCGCCTCTGGATACGACCCGCCCGGTCATTACCGACTCGACGCCGAGTTCTTTGGCGATCGACGCGAGGTCCGTGTCCTTGCCCTTGTACCGAATGACCGAACTTGTTGGACTGACCTTTAAGCCCGGAAGCTGCGAGAGACGAAAAATCAGCGACTCCGACAGGCCGTCCGAAAGATAATCCGTATCGGCGTCGGAGCTGTTATTTTGAAACGGCAGCACGGCAATCGAATTGATGGGCCCCGAACCGTCGGGACTGAGATATCGATAAACAAGAAATCCGGCGAAGGCGAAGACCGCAAGGGCCAGCGCCGCACCGGCCAGAATTCGCTTGTCGAGGCCACGCCGGACCTCCTGAGATTGGTAGCCGACACCATACGGCAGAAAGGCGGTCTTTTCGCCGGGCAGACTCGGCCGCCGCGACGATCCGCTGGTCATTTCGACCGTCGGCAGCATGTCGATCAATCTTTCAGCCGTCGCGGGACCTTCGAGCAGAGCGCTTCCGTCATCGAGACAGTAGAGCATCGTGTCGTCGTAATAGTCTCGCATGCATTCGGGGCACCGTTTCATAGTTCCCAAAAAAATGTGAGGATACTGACCGGAATAAATGCCGACTGGCGTAGATTCGAGATGCTACGTAGTTGTGGCTTTCTTTAATTCTAAGGTTTATTGAGACTTATTGCCAAGACCTATCTTTGCGGTGTCCCGCCGGCCTTCATCCGGGGAAGAGATATCCTCGGTCTGGCCGGCCGTTAACTCGCCGAGACCGATCCGGTTTTTCAGATCGGCAAACCGCGGATCGGAGCGAAGGCGGTCATATTCATAGCCGGTACCGATAAACTTTAACAGAAGGTCGCGTTTAATGTAGGCCTGCTCAAGCAATTCCATCGCTTTGTCGGTGTCGTCAAGAGCGGAATAGACGATGGCCAGGAGGGCCGGGGATTTGTATTCGTCCATCGCCTCGATCCTTTTCAGGATCGCACGGGCCTCTTCACGCTTTTCAGGCATTCTGGCGTAGACCGCGGCAAGGTAGACTAGTGGTTGGCTGTACTTGTTCTCGCCGCCGAGCTCCGCGATCGCCTTCTTGTAATAAGTAATTGCCTCGTTGAATGAGCCTTTGCCCTGATACGCGTAGCCCAGGGCAAAATTCGGTATCTCGTTGGCCGGATCGACGGCCTGAGCCTGCTGATAGGCCTCGAGGGCATCGTCGAACTTTCTGGCCTGGACCAGCACTATCGCCTTGTAAAGCAGAAACAGACGCCGGTTTAGCGGGTCGCGGACGCGTTGCTCTTCAAGCTGGGCAATGGCTTCCGGCTGCCGGTCCATCACCGAAAGGTAGAAAGCATAATTGTTGCGGGCAAAGTCGAGGTTTGGGCTAAGGTCGATCGCCCGCCGGTATTCGTTCTCTGCATTTGTCCAGTCGAACTCGTATTCATATACCGCTGCCCTAACGACATGGGCCTTCGCCAGTTCGCCATCAATGGCGAGAGCCCTCTCCACCGCCTCTTTCGCTTTTGGCATCATCACGCCCGGATCGCTGCTGGTAACGGCGTCGGAGTAGTAATTCCACGCGATCTCGGCATGTGCGAGAGCGAATTCCGGGTCGATCTCGACGGCTTTCTTAAAATAAGCAAGGCCTTTTTGGCGTCCGTCGATCGAACCGTTGAGAGCGACAAGACCGCTCAGATAATAACGAAACGATTCCGAGTTTTCAGTATCCCTTTCGGCCAGCCGCTTCGTTTGCGGATCGCTTAATTTTACGCGCATCTGCTCGGCCGCCGCCTGAGCGATCTCATTTTGGACGTTCAAGACATCGCCGGCCTTGCGCCGGAACTGGCCGCCCGCCAGATGTCTGTCTTCGACTGCATCGACAATATCGAACCTGATATTCAGTTCTTCGCCGACCTGAGCGACGCTGCCGGTAACTATTGCTTGCGCGCCCAATTGCAAAGCGACATCGCGAAGATTAATGCTCGCATCCCGAAACTTGAAGCTGGAACTGCGCGATATCACCTTAAGCTGGGGCAACTGCGAAAGGCGGTCGATCAAGGTTTCGCTAAGG
>JABFSB010000430.1 GCA_013140875.1 Acidobacteriota bacterium | reverse complement strand
GTATGGACGAGGAAGGCGAGCCGGACGATTTGAGCGGAAGCGAGGCGTGGTCGCACAACGAGATGCCCGAGCAGGCTCTTGAACCTGGTGATGAGGCATTTTCCTATGACGAATGGGACCGCGAGCTGAACGATTATCGCGTCGGCTGGAGCCGCGTGATCGAAAAACGCGTCAAAAAAGGCGACCGAACTTTTGTCGAACTTGCCCGCTCGCGGTATCGCGGTGTTATCTCATCTATCCGGCACCAGTTCCAGTTGATGAAGCCGGAAAATCTGACCCGGATAAACCGTGAGATCGACGGTGAAGATTATGACCTCAACGCCGTGATCGATTACGTCGTGGACAGAAAGGCGGACGGCTTGCAGTCGGACAGGCTTTATACCAAACGTTTACGTCGGCAGCGTGACGTTGCGGTTTCGATTCTACTCGATCAATCCTCATCGACCGCGAGAACGATCACGCGCAATCCGCTTCAGCCTTACACATATCCCGGCCGCCGGATAATCGAGATCGAGAAAGAAGGTCTCGTGCTGATGAGTGAGGCATTGGAGGCTGTCGGCGATGTCTATTCGATCAACGGATTTACTTCCGAAGGACGAAGAAACGTAAAATTTTATGTAGTAAAGGATTTCAACGAAAAGTATTCGGAGGAGACCGAGCGCCGGATCGGCGGCATCACGTTTCAAAACAACACCCGTCTCGGTGCCGCCATTCGCCACTCAGCCAAAAAGCTGCTCGGGCAGGAATCGCGGACGAAACTTTTGATCATCCTCACCGACGGCCGCCCCTACGACCATGACTACGGCGACGCCCGCTACGCCCGCGAAGACGTGCGCGAAGCCCTCACCGAAGCCAAGATGAGCGGCATCATTCCGTTTTGCATCACCGTCGACCGCGAAAGCGAAGCCGAACTCCGCGACCTGTACGGCAATGTCGGCTACACGATCATCGACGACGTAATGACCCTGCCGGAAAGAATGCCGAATATTTATCGTAGGTTGACGAGTTAGCCTCAAAATTCAGTTTCGCATAAAATTTAGTAGTCCAGCTCCAATTGGCGGTCCTCTGACTTCTCTACCCATTCGTCGCAAGGCGTCCAGACGATCCGTCCGTCAGGACGCACCTGTTTGACTTGGCATGAGCGAATTTCGTGGTCGTCGCGGTTGTTCGGTTGACCGGTAAGAAAGCTCGGCAGGATTCCGATAACAAATGTCGCAACGCCTGTTCCCAGAAGGAAGATAAATTTGTGCATAAAATTTCTCCAAACCTGAAATTCTAATAAACTTAATGAATACTTCGAATCACTCCGTATACGCCGACGGTTTTGTTTGTAGCCTTTAACAACCGAAAAATGGAGAGTGGGAGCAGAAGAACCAACGGCGTCAGCAGCACGAAAAGGCAGTGTTCCCAAAATACCGTTCCCTGTCGATAAGCCCCGTTGGCGAGTGGAATACCGAGGGTCGTGCCCCAGTAGATGGCCAGCGGTAAAGCAATTCGTTTGAGGCTTAACAGATAGTCGCTTGAGCGGGACTCGTAATTGCCTCTGAAACCTTCGCTGACCACGAACAGGATCAGCAGAAATCCAAAGTAGATAAATATCCCTTCAAACCGGTGCAACTGCTCGGGGTTGACCCAGATGAGGTCGGCGTTCATTCTTTGCAGCCTCAACGCAACGCAGATGCGGACCGCATTGGCCAGTATAGTCGCGACGTACGCGGCGAGAAGCGCCACCGGCAGTTCGACGTAGCGAACGTTTTCCTTACGTCTTTTGAAAAGCGGGACGAGCGCCAGCATCAGGAACGCCGTGATGAAAAAATTCACCCCCGAACAGGACGCCGCGATCAGGAACGAATGGTCCGCATTCATATAGCCTGCGTACGATTCGAATCGGAACGTCTCGCCGGTGGCCAGTTCGACCAGAAGCTTGGTCGGGGCCAGCACCCAGAGCAGATCGTTCACCGACGCCGTCGAATAATACAGCTTCAGCCCGGCCGCGAGAATCAGGGCGGAACTACCCATCGTCCAGATTTTCCCGCCGCCCTTTTTCATGCCGATGCTCCTCGCCAGTTTATGCTTTCTAATCGACGGCGAATCAACACGCCAAACCCGACCAGCAAAGCGAGAGCAAGCAGCCATAAAAGCTCAGGTTCGCTTCCGACCGCCATTTCGCTTACGCCGATCGGCAGCGGCAAGGGCTGATTTACATCATCGGCCGAACCGTTGGGATTGCTCACCACTTCGCGGACGGCGATGAACGACGTGTACTTGGTAAGCAGGTTGTATTTCAAACCGATCGATGTGATCTCTTCGATTCCTTCCTGCGATGTCTCGCCTTGCCCGAAGTCGGACAGTTCCGCGATCCGCGACCTTGCCCACAGGTACCTCAGGGCCTGGTTGCCTTCATCGGGTGCGACGCCGGCGACATCAAGTTCGGTGTGATAATCACCCGCGCCGGTTTTGCCGGAAATTTCGATAGTCCCGGTGGGTTCGCCCAGCCATTTGCCAAAAATGATGATCGGCCGTTCGGCCAGTAGATCAGGATATTTCACCGGATAGACATCATAGGTTTCAAAGCCTTTTGTTTCGATCTTTATATTTGTCAGGACAGGCGACTGGATATACTGGCGAAACTTGTCTGTGACGGCTTCTGCTTCCGCCTCGCTCTCGACAACAAACGGTTCGCCCATGCCGGCTTTTGCCACCCCTTCGATCAGGTATCGGTTGACCGACGAACCGATACCAAAGGCGAACATATTCGTGCGGTCGAGGTTCTTGCGAATGTAATCAAAAACTCCCCTCTCGCCCGATATGTAGCCATCGGTTACAAGGACGACGCTGCGCGATACACCGGACTCGCGCGGGAGATTCATGGCCGTTTGGACGGCGGCGAGTAATTCGGTTCCGCCCCCGCCGCGCTGTTGTTCGATCAGGCTGATTGCCCGATCGATATTTTCGGAATTTGCCGTGAGCGATTCCGGAGACAGAACGGTCGAGTCGCCGGCGAACAATACCACGTTGAAAACGTCGGTGGGCTTTAAGCCGCCGATGAGATCGGTCAACAGCTTTTTGGCGGTATTGAGCGGAAACCCTTCCATTGAACCTGAGACATCGACAACAAAGATGTATTCGCGGGAGGGGATGTCTTCCGTCATTACCCGCCGCGGCGGTTGTGCCATGTAAAGAAAAAAGTTTTCATCCTCGCCGCGAAACAGCAGCAAGCCGGAATTGATCTGGTCACCCGTCAACCGATAGCGCAATATGAAATCGCGGTTTCCCTGAAATGCGTCCGGTTCGTCCAGTGTAAGCCGGGCAACTCCCGGATCCTGCCACTCGGGAGCTATCTGATGAGATAGACAGCTAAGCTCGGCGATCGGGAGACCGGCGGAAATTCGGGCCGAGATATGCAGGGAACTTCCTGATTCGTCGCCCTTTAAGAGCCGAGGAGGATCGGCTCCGGTTTCTTGCCGGCTTTCATCATCGCTTGACGGGTATCTCGGGCCAACTACCGTTGGATAAACCAGCTCGTAGATACCAGCGGTTGGCGTCTGAAGTTCGGTGTAACGAAGTTCGATCTCGATCTCATCGTTGGGCATAATATTGGCGAGCTTCATCGAGAAGACGTTCGGTCGATGCTCTTCCAGCAAGGATGCGCTCTTTCCTTCTTTCTTCGCTTTTTCGAAGTCCTGCTTGGCCTCTTCCCGTCGTTTGATCTTGGCAGTGATCACCTGATTGCCGATCCGCATCTTCATCGAATAAACGGCCGCGCGAGTCGATGCGGGAAACATGTATGTAGCATTTATCGGCCGTGAACCTTCATTCCGATACGTTTGTAAAACCTTTACGTCCGCTATAACGCCGGAAACAGAGATGGCGACGTTCGTATTCTTAAGAGGTAATCGATCGATTTTAGAATCACCTTTGACGAAAAAATAAGGCGAAAGAGTTTTGTCGGCCCGGTCCTGAGCCGTGACGGAAATCGAAAACATTGCTGCCATAGTCAACAGCAGGCACATTGAAAAAAAGCGAATTTTGTTTCTCATAACGATCGTCTCCAAAGACCGCAAAATGATTCTTTGAGTCCAGGAAAGCGATTCTATTCCGATTCCGATCGTGATGTAATGTTTAACTCCACACCGCCGAACGGTGGTAGCCACAGTCGCGGAGATGGAAAGCCCTGCAAAAACGGCACACGTTCGAATGAGTTTTGAATGAAGGAAAGAGGCCGCGAAGGCGTAAAGCCCGTTAACTCGGTTATCGGGCTTTTACGGTTTTTTCGGGATATTATGGTGGCGGGGGGGAGACTTGAACTCCCGACCTCGGGGTTATGAATCCCGCGCTCTAACCAGCTGAGCTACCCAGCCACGAATCAATGATTATAGTTTACGTTGCCGGAAAATCAAGTATCACTGCGGGTCGTTGTATTGCTTTTAAGACGGGTGATCGTTCTTTCTTTCATCGTTCATCTTATTCCTCTCCTTCTGTGGTCGAGGGACGTAAACCACGGAAGAGGCAATCAAGCCTCGCGTTGCGAATCGTCCTTGTCCGGTTTTCGGCCCACCGCCCTGCTGATAAAATGACTTTACGAGGTTTGAATTCGTAAGAATATGCCCTTTGTCTTAGCAGCTTCCGTCGACCATTCTTCCGTGATCTTGTCGCTGTTCATAATGCTTGCGGCCGCTAAGATCATGGCGGAGGTATTTGAGCGCCTCAGGCAGCCTGCGGTGGTTGGTGAGATTCTGGCCGGAATCGTAATCGGCCCCAGCTTGCTGGGCTGGGTTGCTCCGTCGGAGCTGATCACGATCCTGGCCGAGATCGGGGTGATCTTTCTCCTGTTTACGGTCGGGCTTGAGACCAAGCCTCAGGCGATCTTTCAGGTCGGCAAACGGGCAGTGATGGTGGGTGTGCTCGGCGTTATTCTGCCGTTTGCCGCGGGGTATCTGATCGCGATTTGGTGGGAAGGATCGTTTGTCGAAGCGATGTTCATCGGAGCAGCTTTGGTTGCGACCTCGGTCGGCATCACGGCGCGCGTTCTTGGGTCGATGGGATTGCTTGATACGCAGACAGCGAGGATCATTCTGGGTGCGGCGGTCATTGACGACATCCTTGGCCTGATCATTCTCTCGCTGGTCTCGTCGATCAGCCAACAGGGAACGATCAGCCCGGCGGGCCTGGCAAAAACGGCCGGTGCCGCGATTTTGTTTACGGTCTTTGTCGGTTTGGTGGGATCGAGAGTTTTAACGCGGCTTGCTCCAACCATCCAAAAGCTGCGGGTCAGCAAGCCGTTCTTCAACATCGGTCTGATACTTTGTCTCGGCCTGTCGGTTGCATCGATCTACGTCGGCGTCGCCGCGATAATCGGCGCTTTTCTTGCGGGCATGGCGTTGGCCGAGGCGACCGAAGACAACCATAAAATGCACCAGTTGACGAGCGGTGTTACCGAGTTTCTCGTGCCTTTTTTCCTGGTGAATATCGGAATGCAGCTTGACCTTGCGGTTTTCCGGGACCTTGGTGTCGTCGCTCTTGCGGTAATTCTGACCGTCGTTGCGGTCATTACAAAATTTGTCGGATGCGGTCTTGGCGCCTGGGGCATGAATCGGCGCGAAATGGGACAGATCGGAATCGGGATGGTCCCACGCGGCGAGGTCGGTATCGTGGTTGCCCAGATCGGGCTCGGCCTTGGCGTCATAAGCGGAAATTTCTTTGCCGCGGTACTTTTCATGGCGGTTGCGACAACGCTTATTGCTCCGCCGTTCATCAAAATTCTGTTTGCAGAAGATAAAGACAATGACGGGATTCCCGATAATATAATCGAGCAGGATGTTTCGGAAGAATTTACCCGGATCGGCTAAGGCTATGCTAAAAAGAAGCTCATATTTTTTCGGAGTTTTGATCATCACAGCCGCGCTCGGCCTGCAAATCTCGGCTCAGGCCAACCCGGTTCGGCCTTCGCTAAGAACGATTATCATTGTCACGCAGCCTGATTCCGGCGTTTGGCTCGATGGCGTTCTTTACGGCCGCACATCCGAAAGCGGTGAACTTTCTATTTCAACCGTTCCGTTAGGCCGGAAGATGATCCGCGTTCGTTGCGATGGTTTTAAAGAGGCACTAAAACCTCTTCTGCCGGCGCAAAGCGGGAAAGTTGCGATTCCCCTTACCAAAACAACCGATCCGGCGGAACTCGCGTTTCAGGAGGCCGAACGGCAGACCGCGATCGACCGGTCAAAGGCCGTTGAGGCGTATGAGCGGGCGACAAAGCTCCGCCCGGCGTATGCCGATGCGTACATCGGCCTTGCCCGCACGCTTTCCGAAATGGGCGAGACCGAAAGGGCCGAGAAAGCCATCGCCGGTGCACGCAAGGCAAAGCCCGGCTTCGCGGAGGCCTCGGTCGTTGAAGGCAGGCTCTTAAAAAGTGGTGGTGAGGATGACAAAGCGATCATTTCCTACAAGAGATCGTTAAAAGAGTCCGGCGGGTTTCAGCCCGAAGCATATGCGGGCCTCGGCCTTATATATAAAGAACGTGCGGAAGAGGCCGGCTCTTTGGGGGATTACGTCAAAGAGAATGCAAATTACAAAGAAGCCGCGAAATATCTTGCCCTCTCGATCAAGCAGCTGTCGGGCGCTCCTGACTCGGTGGTCATGTATCAGGTTCTCGGGCTTGTTTATGAGCAGCAAAAGAAGCCCGCTCAGGCGATAGCCGTTTATGAAGAGTTTCTCCGATTTTTCCCATCGCACGCGGAAGCCGAGGCGTTCCAATCTTTCATCGTTCAGCTAAAAAAACAGCAATAGCGCCGCAGAGCCCGTCATTTTGACCGATTCCCGGTCCCGGAGCCTTAAAAAAAGAATCCTTGACAGGATTCGGCCAAACATCTATCATTCTTTTTGAACGATGTTAATCACATCGTGACCTGGTTATCCTATCTTTCAGCAAACAAACACTTAGCCCTTCATCCTACGCCAAGTTTTGTTCCGACCAAGGGACGCAATCCAGAAATAAATGTCAGCAAAATTAGGGGAAATTCTTGTCCGTGAGAACCTGGTGACGCCGCAGCAATTGCGCGAGGCCCTGGACTATCAACGGACGAGCGGAGGCCGGCTTGGGTCCAACCTTGTCAAGCTCGGCATGATCTCCGACGACGTGATCACCGCCGTTCTCTCGCGGCAATATGGTGTTCCGTCGATCAACCTCGACCTTTTCCACATTGAAGACGAGGTCATAAAACTCATTTCGCAGGAAGTAGCACTTAAATATATGGTGCTTCCGGTTTCGCGAAACGGTTCAACGCTTACACTGGCGATGGCCGATCCGACGAACGTTTTCGCGATGGACGACATTAAGTTCATGACCGGATTTAATGTCGAGCCCGTGATCGCGTCCGAAGCGTCGATCCAGATGTCGGTGGGCAAGTATTACGGCGGATCGAATCAGATCGACATATTCGACGCCGCGATCGCGCTCGAGACCGAGAAAGCCGCGGCCGCCCTGAAAAGCGGTAAGAACGGCAAAAACGGACACTCGAAGAACGGTTCGAAGGCCTCGGCGTCGCTCAAGGCCAACATTTCCGCCGACGACATCGACGTATCATTGGGTAACTTCGATTTCGAGGTCCATGAGGGCGAAGACTTTGAGGTCGTCGAAGAGAACGAAGAGATCGATCTCGCTACGCTTGCAAGGGCCAGCGAAGACGCTCCGGTTGTCAGGTTGGTGAATATTCTGATGGTCGATTCGCTCAAACGCGGAGCGTCCGATATTCATGTCGAACCCTACGAAAAAGATTTCCGAATTCGGTTCCGCATCGACGGTGTACTTTACGACGTAATGCATCCGCCGATGAAGATCCGCGATCCGCTCATTTCACGTTTGAAGATCATGTCCAAACTGGACATATCCGAAAAGCGATTGCCGCAGGACGGACGCATCAAGATCAAGGTCAGGATCGACGACCGCTCGCGCGAACTCGATTTCCGTGTTTCAACTCTTCCGACACTTTTCGGCGAAAAGGTCGTGCTTCGTCTGCTCGATAAGGAAAAGCTGATGCTCGATATGTCGAAGCTCGGTTTTGAAGAAGAGAGCCTCGAGAAATTCCAGCGGAACATTGCAAATCCGTACGGCATGGTGCTTGTGACCGGCCCGACCGGTTCCGGTAAAACGAACACGCTTTACTCGGCACTGCAAACATTGAACACGCCGGAAACGAACATCATGACGGCCGAGGATCCGGTCGAATTCAACCTTCAGGGCATCAATCAGGTGCAGATGAAGGAACAAATCGGATTGAACTTTGCCGCCGCTTTGAGATCGTTCCTGCGTCAGGATCCGAACATCATCCTGGTCGGCGAAATCCGGGACTTCGAAACGGCCGAGATCGCGATCAAGGCCGCGTTGACGGGCCACCTTGTTCTATCGACGCTGCATACGAACGACGCTCCGTCCACCGTATCGCGTCTTGTGAACATGGGAATCGAGCCTTTCCTCGTGGCGACATCGGTAAATATTATCCAGGCGCAAAGACTTATTCGCCGCATATGCGCGGGCTGTAAGGAAGAAGCCCACTATCCGCCTGAGGCGCTGGTCGAGGTAGGATTCTCGGCCGAGGAAGCCGGCAGCCTGAAAATGTACAAAGGTACCGGGTGTGACATTTGTTTGAATACCGGATTCAAAGGCCGTGTCGGACTCTATGAAACCATGGAGATCGATGACGAGCTTCGTGAGTTGATCATCATCGGTGCCAGTTCGATCGAGCTTCGAAAGAAGGCGATCGAAGGCGGAATGATCACACTTCGCGGATCAGGATTGGCCAAGCTTAGGCAAGGCATTACGACAGTGGAGGAAGTTGTCAAGGAAACGGTTCTCTAGGACTTGGAGGAAATATGGTTGTAAGGGCAATTGCATTATCGATAGCTTTGTTGATCGGCTTAGGAACGATCATTCCGCTGGCGACCGATATGGCCGAAGCTGGGCCGAAAAAATCGAGACGCTACAAGAAAAAGCAGAAAAAGTACAAGAAATATTCGAAACGCTGGTGGCGGCAGTATCGCGCTAACCTGAGGCGCAAAAAAGCACTTCAGGCGAGACGGCGAAACATGCGCCTGCGTCAGCTTCGGCTTGCCAGACTAAGAAGCAACGACACCGCAAAGCCGCAGCCCACCGTGGCGAAAACCAAGCCGGTCGAGGAAAAAGCGCCATCGCTTTTGCCGTCCGGCGAGGCGGCCCCGTCAGGCTGGAAACGCAGCCAGGCCAGCGGCAGTGAACTTCAGTTCAGCGTCGATGGCGGAAACGGTTCGGCGGCGATCTCGGTCGTAGGCCCGGCAATGGGTGAATCGGTCGACGCGGGACGCACCCGTGCTGTCGGCGGAGTTCCGACAACGTCATTGCGACGTGAGGTCATCAACCGAATGGTCCGTGAGAACGGCTGGGTGGTCAACGACTATCAGAAGGAAATCGGCGGCAAGTCCGTTTACGTTGTCGTCGCCCAATCGCAGGGAACGGGCGGACGCGTCAATTCGAGAATGTTTTACTTCACCGAAGTGAACGGACGCATCTACAGCGTTGCGACCAACTCGCAGACCGATTCGGCCGAGCGCATCGCCGAAGAATCGGAGAAGGTGATCTACTCGCTCCAGGGCCGGTCACGTCCGATCCAGGCTGCCGTCAGGGAAGAATAAAAATGGGCAGGTCGGGCCTTTGGGGCCTGACCTGTTCGCCTCTCGAAATCGTAATCTTCACGCTTTACAGTACGACAGGCCGAAATGCCTGTCGTACGATCCACACCTTTTTTTATGAGCATCGAAACAACAGAATCGACGGTCACTCTGCCCGACCTGCTTCGCAGGATGACGGACGCCGGCGGTTCCGACCTTCATATTACGACCAATTCCGCGCCTCAGTGTCGTGTTCACGGACACCTCGCACCGCTCGCCGGCTTTGGCCCGATGACACCGGCGGACACAAAGCGGCTTGCGTATTCCGTCCTGACCGATGCTCAGAAGCATCGCTTCGAAGAAAATCTCGAACTCGATTTTTCGTTCGGATTGAAAGGGATGTCGCGTTTCAGGGCGAACCTCTTCAATCAAAAAGGAGCGGTCGGAGCAGTGTTTCGCGCCATTCCATACGAGATCAAGACATTTGAGACCCTGGGCCTTCCGCCCGTGGTCGCGGACCTTTGCAAAAAGCCGCGCGGATTGATCCTGGTCACCGGACCGACCGGTTCCGGTAAATCGACCACACTGGCCTCGATGGTCGACAAGATCAACGTCGACCGCCACGAGCACATTCTGACGATCGAAGACCCGATCGAATTTCTTCACAATCATAAGAATTGTGTCGTCAATCAACGCGAGGTCGCGGCGGACACGCATTCGTTCGGATCGGCCCTTCGCACGGCACTTCGCCAGGACCCCGACATTGTGCTCGTTGGTGAAATGCGTGACCTTGAGACAATCGAGATGGCCTTGCGTATCGCTGAAACGGGCCACCTGACTTTCGCCACGCTTCACACGAACTCGGCCTACTCGACCATAAACCGTATCATCGACGTTTTTCCGTCGGCCCAGCAGGCACAGGTCCGTACGCAGCTTTCGCTGGTTTTGGAAGGAATCATGTGTCAATCGCTTTTGCCGAAAACCTCGGGTGACGGCCGCGCGATGGCACTGGAAATTCTTATCCCGAACGCCGCTATCCGCAATCTTATCCGCGAGGACAAGATCCACCAGATCTATTCGATGATGCAGACCGGCCAGGACAAGTTCGGGATGCAGACGTTCAATCAGGCGCTTGCTTCGCTCTACCACAAGAAGCAGATATCGCTTGAAACGGCGATGCAGCGTTCGTCGAACGCAGATGAATTGAAAGACCTGATCGATCGCGGTTCGGGTTTGAATCAATCTTATGGAGCCGGCCCCGGCGAGCGGCCAAAAACCGCACCGAACAGTCATGCCAGCCCGTATGCACAGGGCCGCCCGGTCGGTGAACGGCCGCCAGTTAGATAAATCACAAGATGGACCGATCGGTCTCATCCGACTCATAAGTCCTATTTAGGAGACAATAATGCCAACTTACGCATACAAAGGACGAAACCGCCTGAATGAGCTTGTTGCCGGCGAACGCGAGGCTGCCAGCCAGGATGAGCTGCGGGCGTTGCTGCGACGGGAACAGATCGTAATGACGCAGGCCGCCGAGAAGGGAAGTGTTGTTTCGATTCCCAAACTCGGCCGTCGCAAAAAAGTTGCCGCCAAGGAACTGGCCGTGTTTACACGACAGTTTTCGGTCATGATCGACGCGGGTCTGCCGCTTGTTCAGTGCCTCGATATTTTGGCCGAACAGCAGCAGAACGCTTTTTTCAAGGACGTGCTTAGGCAGGTCCGTCAGAATGTCGAAGAAGGTGCCACGCTTTTCCAGGCACTTGAAAAACATCCGAAAGTATTCGATTCGCTTTTCACTCACATGGTCGAAGCAGGCGAAACGGGCGGTGTGCTCGACCTGATCCTGCAGCGTCTGGCGACCCTGATCGAAAAGGTCGTAAAACTGAAACGAAGCATCGTCTCGGCTTCGATCTATCCGGCGGCCGTCATCGTCGTCGCGGTCGGCGCCATCGCGGTCATCATGATCGTGGTTATCCCGCAGTTCCAGCAAATCTTTCTCGGCCTTCTCGGTCCGGGCGAGCTGCTGCCGCTGCCGACCCGTATCGTAATGGGCATAAGCGCGTTCATTGCGGGTTGGGGAGGCGTTGCACTCCTGGCCGCGCTGATCGGCACGGCTGTGGGTACGGCTTATTATTACAAGACGGAAAAAGGCCGCTGGCACCTCGATACTCTTATGCTCAAGCTGCCGATCTTTGGCAGCATTTTAAGAAAGATCGCGGTTGCGAGATTTTCACGCATTCTTTCGACGCTGCTTTCATCGGGCGTGCCGATCCTCCAGTCGTTGGAGATCACCGCTAAGACGGCTGGAAACGTTGTGATCGAAGATGCCATCCTGAAGGTCCGGGCAGGTGTCGAACGCGGCGAAAACTTTGTCGATCCGCTCAAGGCGACGAACGTGTTCCCGCACATGGTTTCGCAGATGATCGGCGTTGGTGAACAGACCGGTGCGATGGATGCAATGCTTGGAAAGATCGCCGATTTTTACGAAGAAGAAGTCGATACCGCAATTGCCGACTTGTTGGCGATGATCGAGCCTGTTCTGATCGCCTTCCTCGGCGTCACGATCGGTTCTATCGTTATCTCAATGTACCTTCCGCTGTTTTCTCTTATCGGAAAACTTTCGAGCGGAACAAAGTAAAGGAACTTTTTTTCAAAGGACCCGGAGGCTGCCTCAATCAGGCAGCCTCTTTTTTTGTCTTTGTTTCTTCTTATTCTTCCTATTCCGTGGTTCCATTTTCTTCTTTATCGATGAGGACGAAACGAAACAAAAGAAGAAGATATTGCGTCGCGGGGCTGACAGCGTTTTATTTTTGGCTGAATT
>JABFSB010000133.1 GCA_013140875.1 Acidobacteriota bacterium | reverse complement strand
TGGCGGAAGGCAACAAGGATTGTCCGGTCGATTCGGCGATAATCGGAGTGATCGATACGATTGATTTTACTTAAGCGAGGTTGAAAGTATGAGAGGACGGTTTTTTTGCTTCTTTACTTTGGCCCTGGCCGTCGTTTTTCCAGTCTTACAAACTTCGGCTCAAGGTATTGGCGATCGCAACCGTCCGGCCGAGGGCGACGGACGTTACAGCATTCAGGGCCGCGTTTATCTTCCAAACGGAAAGCCTGCCATAAACGCCAGGGTTTCGATCAGCAGTGCAGAGAACTCGGGCATAAGCGCGGTTACCGACATGAATGGAATGTTTCAGGTCGGCGGTCTGCGCGCCGGGAACTATACGTGCATGGTTTCCTTTGCGGGTTTTCCCGCGGAAAAAGAGATTTTAACTATCGATCGTTTCGCTCCCGTAGGCCGTACTTTTTCGGTGACCATACACCTTCAACCTGAGCCGCGAAGCAGCGTTGAATCTGCTGACGACTCAAGATTATCCGGGGTGCCTAAACTTGCCCAGGAAAAATACCGGAACGGCCTGGAAAGACTAAAACAGAACGATGCCAAGGGCGCGATCATGCTCTTTAACGATGCCATCGCTCTCCATCCCAATTTTGCCGCGGCGTATTATGAAAAAGGCTCGGCGCATCTCAAAGAGAACGATCTCGACAAGGCACTCGAATCGTTCGTAAAGGCCGTTTCGATCGACCAGAACTACCTCGAGGCCAAGTATTCGGTCGGTTACACTCAATATCTGAAAAAGAACTACGAAGTGGCCGCCGCCATCTTTGTCGACGTACTGAAGCAAAAACGCGACCTTGCGGAAGCTTACATGTACCTCGGCATTTCGCTCTATTACCTGAAAAATATCCGCGATGCCGAAACCGCCCTGAAAGCCGCGGTCGCAGGCCGGGAAGACATACGCGTCGCTTTAGCTCATCGATTTCTCGGCGGGCTTTACGCCCAGACAAACCGTAATCCGGAAGCGGCTGCCGAGTTGCAGAAGTATCTTGAGCTTGTCCCAACCGCGCCGGATGCGACCCGTTTACGGTCGACCATAGAGGAGTTAAAGAAAAAATCCTGAATGCAGATAGCACGCGTCATCGGGACCGTTGTAGCCACGATCAAGAATGAAGCTCTCGAAGGCCGGAAATTTTTGATCGTCCAGACGCTCGACGCCGATCTCAAGGCCAAAGGAAAGCCGATGGTCGCGCTTGACGCGGTCGGTGCGGGGATCGGTGAACTTGTCTTTTGGTGTCGCGGAAAAGAAGCCTCGTTCCCGTTCAAACGCGATGAAACACCGACCGACTGCACAATTGTTGGGATCATCGATTCGGACGAACACGTTCGGAACGTCGAGAAAAAATAATGCTTATCGCCCGAGTATTAGGAAACGTAGTCGCGACGCAAAAGAACCAGCGCTATGAAGGCACGCGCATAATGCTATGCCGGCAGATCTCACCCGAGGGCGAGGATATGGACTATACATGCCTGGCCCTTGACTCCGTCAACGCCGGCGAGGGCGATATCGTGATCATTGCCCAGGAAGGCTGGTCCGCCTCGACCGCCACGACAGGAAAGCCGGGAGCAGCGATAGATTCGGCCATCGTGGGAGTCGTGGATTATGTGGACCTCTTGCCTAAAGCTGATCTCTAATGAACAGTTGACAGTTTTTCAGTTGAAAGTTGGTTCATAACTGTCAACTTTCAACTGAAAAACTATCAACTGTCGGAAAGAAATGTCCAAAAGTCTGGTTCTGGAAAAATCCATCAAGTTCGCGCTTCGAATCGTTAAACTTTATCGATTTCTGACCTATGAGAAGCACGAATATGTGCTGAGCAAGCAAGTTCTAATTTCAAAAACTTTCATCGCGAAGCACGTTCGAGAAGCAACGCAGGCGGAATCTCGGCACGTATTTTCTTCCGAAATGTACACGGCGATGAAAAGAGCGAACGAAACGGAATTCTGGCTCCTGATACTTCACGAAGGAGAATTCCTGGACGAGAAAGAATATAGTTCAATAAACGATGATTGTGTCGAATTAATAAAACTGACGACTGCGATCGCTAAAACTACGAGAGAGAATGGGTGACACTCAAAAACTTGCCGAGCGTATCGCACGGCTCTTGGAATCAGAGCATCAAGGCGGGGATCTTGCGTCAGTTTTCGCTAGCATCGAAAAGATCAATCACCGTCTTGATAAGCTCGAGTCCGCGTCAGGTCCGCAATCCACAGTCGGCGTTGAACCATCAATCCATCCCAGCCAGGAAAAATATGCGGTGCTTGAGGCCGTTGCCGATCAAATAATCGAGGGCCTCACAAATGAAAAGGCCTGCACGTTCGAGCCGAACGGCAAGCCTTGTGATCACTGCTCAATGTGCAGTTCCCGCGGTTTTTAGGGTTTATTTATTCGAGTTAGTCGCCGGTGCATTCGCGGCTGGTGCCGGAGCGCCCGGAGCGGTTGTCGGCCTTCTCAATGAATTGGCATCCGATACCTTCGGCGCCTGCCGGGCGCCCTCGTCCGCCTGGAAGAACGGCTCTTCCTTAAAGCCGAGCAGGCCCGCGGTCAGGACCGCCGGGAACGAATTTCTGGTTGTATTGTAGGTAGTGACCGAGTCGTTAAAATCAATCCGGGCCGTGTTGATGCGGTTTTCGGTGCCTGAAAGCTCGTCCTGCAATTTCAGGAAGGACTCATTCGACCGCAAAACCGGATAATTTTCCTGGAGCACCAACAAGCGTCCGATCGTTCCGCCAAAACTGTTGTTGGCGTCGATCACCGCTTGTTTTTGTTCGGGCGTTTTATCTCCGTCGCTGCCGGCGGGCTGGGCCTGCTGGGCGTTTAAAAGCCTTGAGCGGGCGTCGGCGATCTGGCCGAAAACCTCTTGCTCCTGTACACCGGCCATCTTTGCCGCCTCGACCAGGTTCGGGATCAGGTCGGCCCGTCGCTGCATTGAGCTTTCGACATTGGCCCATTTACCCTTCACTTGCTGCTGTTTGGCGGTCAGATCGTTATAGCTGCATCCGCTTAAACCGACGGCGGCAAACAACGCGATCGACAATAGAATTGCTCTTTTCATAGTTCTTCTCCTCATAAAAAGTTAATTGTTTCGTGTTAATCGTCAATTGTTAATCGCGGCATAAACGATCAACCATCAACAATTTACGATTTACGATTTTCCAACTGCATCGACCGAATCGATGACCTTTTCGATCTGCTCCATGTAATCGCCAAACAAGCGGTTGGCTTCCGCGTCTTCAAGTTTTCCGGAGAAATTATTTTCACGAATATTGAAGATCTTTTCAAATACCGTTCCGTCCAGACCAAGTTTTTGTACGGTCAGGGCTGCGACCTCATGTTTTGTCGCGGGCGGCTGAACGCTATGGATCAGCAAAACGGCCCGGAACAACGCGGCAAAGCTTGCAAGGCTTTCGCTCATCAAATTTTTCAAGCCGTCAACCGATGCAGAGGCCGGAATGTATTGCCGGCGAAGCTGAATCAGCTTGCTCCTGAGTTCGTACTCTACCTGATGCCGCAGGAACGCGTCCGATATCTTTAGCCCGGCAAGCACGTCCGAGCCGTATAGGACCTGACGCGCGGCCTCCATCTGGTGAAATTCGATCGGGAAGACATCAGCTGCGTTCTGAAGTTCCGAGACAGTAAAATAGACCGGTACGGGATGGCCCATCCTGTGCCATTCACGAACGCACGCGTGAGCGTTTCGCAGATCTTCCGGCCCGATGCGGCGGAGTGCGATAAGCAGGTTGTAGTCGGATTTATGAGGGATAAAATCACCCGCGGCGGCCGAGCCGTAAAGGATGACCGAGGCCAAATTTTTGCCGTGCGTGCTTTTCAGATCGTCTATAAATGCCTCAAATTGGTGTTTCATCGTTC
>JABFSB010000460.1 GCA_013140875.1 Acidobacteriota bacterium | reverse complement strand
CGTTCTCGATACCCTGAAAAGCACCGCCCCGAGCCGCCATTTCCCGCAGGCTTGAAAACCCTCGGAAAGTCGCTCCCTGTGAGTAGTCGAGAATTTTGACGTTGCCGAACATGTCTTTGACTAGGGCAGCCTGTGGGCGTGCGTTTTTCCCAGCCGGTCCGCCCATTGGACGCCCACGACCACCGCGCCTTCTACTTCCTTTGCCTTGGCGAAAGCGTGTTGCAGGGTCGGCAAATTACCGATGTCCTTCCAAACGACCCCAGCTTTTTCGATCAGCGGGGCAACCGTCGGATGTTTGAGGATCTCGTCAACCATGTTCGCGCCTGCTTTGCCCGGCCTTACGTTCCCGATCAGGTCGTCCAGCGTCGAGAACAGCTGGATGCGCTTGCCGCGAACAAATGAAAGCGCATTGTTGACCGAAACAAAACGGCAGGGGGCAGATACTCCCTTCAGTCCGTCAAGGGTCGCGGTCCCAACCATTCCCGCCCAGCGGGAACCTATGCCAAGAGCTTCGCCTATCGGGCCGGCGACCACAGCAAGTCGTGTTATGTTAAGAAACGCGCCCTTGGCAATGCCCCAGCCCGAATCCGTGTCGATATCCGACCCGAGGCGAAGAACGTCGACGACGCTGCCGGTAAGCCAGTCGAGAAGGCGATTGGGAGCCGTAGAAGTGCGATTTCCGAACCAACTGCAAAAGACAAAAAAGGGATGCGCGTCACCCAAGTTCTGGCTTTGTATCAACCATTCATCCTGCTGGTCCGACCGTTTTTGCTGCTGCTCATCAAACCAGTCAGCAAGATCACTTGCAGTAAACATAAATATTTCCTCCTAAATCTCTTTTCGTATCCGCTCGTTTTCGACGGTCATAACGGTTTCGCCGGGCCCGGAACGGTCCAGATCTATATTGGTGTCGAAACTGCCGATCTCGATCCACTTGCCGCACGCCGGACAAAAGCCTTTAACCGAACGCGTCGTCCTGTGCCTGATAACCAGAACCTCGCGTCTTTCGCTTGTGATTAAAATTTGCTTTGCTTTCGCCGACATATGCTTTAAAATCTCGTTGACCGTTACACCACGTGTGCTTATCCGTTATTTCCGCCAAAAGTTCGCGAGCTTAGGCATGGGTGACGAAAACTATTTAGTACGATTTGCTTAAAACGGTCTTGAACTTTTTCTCTAATATTTCTCCAATCCGTCTCCAGTGACGATATGATCAATGGTGACAGTTGTTTGCGTGAGTTTGGCCGGTTCCGTTTGGACGTCAAGAAACGCGTCCTGTGGTACGAAAGTGAACCGGTAAACCTTCCGCTAAAGGAGATCGAGCTTCTTAGCGTCCTCACCGAAAACTCCGGACAAGTCGTCACAAAAGACGAGTTACTTGACCGTGTCTGGGCCGACACTTTCGTCGAGGAAAGCAATCTTTCCCGCCACATTTACCTGCTTCGCAAAACGCTGAAAGAATATGGAGAGGGCGAGGACCTGATCCAAACGGTGCCTCGTAGGGGTTATCGATTTACCGGACAAGTTTCGGCGACAGAGACCGAGACAACCGAAGCGATCGTGCTGGAGCGACGCACATCCACTACAACGCGGATAGAGATCGATCAGGACGACGCGTCCGCAGCACCTGCTCAGCCCGTTGGTGTGCCGGGACCGCCATCGCGAAGGGCAATTGGGCTGATTTTCGCATGCACGTTGATATTCATCGGGGCGGCGCTCGCATTTGTTTACTGGCCCAGTCAGGCCATAGACTCAAAGTCGGAGATCAAGTCGATAGCCGTTCTGCCGGTAAGATCTTTCGCCCAAGACAGCGACGACGAAGAACTGCGGCTTAGAATAACCGATGCATTGATCACAAGGCTGGGTGGAATGAGTCGCGTGGCCGTGCGGCCAACAAGCGCCGTTTTGCCGTTTGCCGGCTCGTCGATCGACGGTGTCGAGATCGGGAAAAAGCTGCGGGTCGATGTCGTGATCGATTCATATATTCAGCGCGAAGGCGACCGCCTGCCCGTGACGGTGCAAGTAATCCGGGTCGCGAACGGCGATCAAATGTGGTCGGAACAATTTGACGGACAGGCTGACCAGATACTTAGATTACAAGATTCTATATCGGCGGAAGTCGCACGTTCGCTCGGCTCCGGGACCGTGGATCGGAAAGCATTCGACAAGCGACCGACCGAAAATCCGGAGAGTTACGAAGCGTATCTCAAGGCCCGCTACTTTGCGACCAAGCGTGATGAAACTTCATTGCGAAAGGCCATAGCGCTGTTCACGCAGGCTAAGGAATTGGACCCGACCTTTTCCGAGGCGTATTCCGGCCTCGCCGATACTATTCATTTATTGTTCAACTACAGTATCGACGTACGGCCGGAGATCGTCGTACAGGCGAAGCAGGAACTGGCAAAGGCGATCGAGCTAAAGCCGGACTCGGCCGACGCGCTCGTAACGCTCGGCACCATACAGATGGGTTATGACTGGGACTGGAAGGCGGCGGAAGAATCGCTGAAACGAGCAATCGACGCAGCCCCGAATTCTTCGTTGGCGAGAATGAGGCTGGGTGCTCTGTTTGTAAGGACAAGGCGGTTTGAAGAATCACAGCGCGAGTTCGCAAGGGCGATCGAACTGGACCCGCTTTCGCAGACTGCCAACACGAATCTTGGAATGGCGCTCTTTTGTCAAAAGTCCTTCGATGCAGCCGAAATGCAATACGGCAAAGCTATGGAGCTTGACGATAAGGTAGGTGCGACACATTGGCTGCTCTCGCGAAGTTTGTGGCAGCAAGGCCGGAAAAACGAAGCCGTTAAACAGATAGTCCAAGGGCTAACGCTGGACGGAAACACCGAGTTGGCGAAGAAAATCGAAGCTGCGAAAGGAATTCCGGAAAATGCCATTCGGCTTCTGCTAAACGAATGGCGGTCGAACCCACAGCGGACTAATCCACATAATCTTGCCTATTTGTCGACATATTTGGAAGATAAAGAGAATGCCCTTCGCTGGCTGAACGTTTCTTACGAGGAACGGCACCCCTGGACGACGTGGGCGGCGGCGGCGCCGGAGTTTGAATCACTTCGCGGCGAACCGAGGTATAAAGATCTTCTCGACAAGTTGAACTTACCCGGCAAATAAAAAGGCCCCGACTTTTATGCCGAGGCCTTTTAGAGACTTTGTCATTAGAACGATCAGTCCTGGGCGTGCAGCAGGCGCCGAGTAGTGTCACCGAAAAGTACGTCGATCTTTTGCGGTTCGAGGACAGCGGTTACTTCGCCGTGGCCGAAGTGGGAATGCATCATCGCCTGGCCCTTTTTGTACTTGCGCTTTCGGTCGTAGGGATCGGGCACTTTGCCTTTGCCGGCGGTTACACCGGTTTTCACGCCGGCCTTGAACGTGCTTGACGTTTGGCAGGTAGCGCAGCTTGCGGACGAGATTTTGCCGAGTTTTGTTACCGTCTGAATGGTATGGCTTGTCTCGTCGTCACAAGCCGAGCAGAACATCGGGACCGAGTCTCCGGCTGCGTATTTTTCTGTCTTCATATCTGATTCTCCCGCTTTTTAACGGCGTCTTCGACCGCCGAACGAACGAAACGATCTCGATGCCGCAGGCTTAGAGGCCGATTCGACCGGCTTAATGCCTCCGAAATCGGGTAAAAACACCCGTTCGACCTGCTGCCCCGTCAATTTTTCGATCGCCCTTAACGAATGCTCTTCGGCAAGCGTAAACAGCGTGATCGCCTTACCAAGGTTGCCGGCACGGCCGGTTCGGCCGATGCGGTGAACATAATCCTCGGGTGCGACCGGTACATCATAGTTTATCACATGTGACACCGCGTCGATATCGATGCCGCGAGCCGCTACGTCCGTAGCCACCAGAACACGGGTCTTGCCGGCCTTAAAGCTGGACAATGCCGCTT